>CAZVFE010000024.1:5047-24292 GCA_964626405.1 uncultured Cytophagales bacterium
TCTGAAATACCAACTACGTTACCTACAGAGAAATTTAATCCAGGAGCTTGATTGTCCATTCCATCAATTAATTGAACAACACGGACGTTACCATTCGAACCAAATCCTCTCATATTAATCGAATTAAAAGAAAAAGATTGTGTACTCATGTCAATTCCTTTTAAATTTCTTAAAGCGTCATAAAAATTTGCAGATCCTGTTTGTTGAATATCTCTAATAGACATTGTTTCTACAGACACTGGAGATTTTAAAACACTTTCCTCAACTCTCGACGCCGATACCACCACTTCATTTCCTAAGGTTGAAGATTCGTTCATTTTGATGGTCATATTTTCATTTGTTCCATCAATTTTCATTTCTACAGAGGAATATCCTACACTTGAAACAACAATTGTGAAAGGTGTTGGTGTAGATGTTGTTAGATTAAATTTACCATTTAAATCGGCAATGGTTCCAATGACTTTTCCTTTAACTGATAAATTTGCTCCAATCATCGGGGAGCCATCATTTGAGTCTACAATACTACCTGAAATGGTAGTTTGAGCAAGAATCGTTATAGATGTAATTAAAAATAAAACGGCACTAAGTGCAAGTTTGAGTGAAAGTTTTTTCATAAGAATATGTTTATGAAGTTTGTTAAATTTGCGGTAAATATAGAAATATAAATTCTATTTTAACATTATAATTTATTAAATTAAATTGAAATATCACAATTTAATATTTAAATTTTTAAATTTTACCATTTCTTAATATTTGTTTTTTCTTGATTTTCACTAACTTAGAAGCAAATTATCGCCTAAATCAATGAAAAAAATCTTTTTATTTTTTATTCTAATTTCTGCCTTTTCTTGTTCAAAACCATTTTATTATATCAATCCAAATAGATTTAGTGATGTTCCCCAACCTCCAGAGGTAGACTATTCTAAAATTGAAAATTGGGCTTCTCATCCAGATATTGATGATGAGGCAGATAAAATACCCAAGAATTCAAATTTTAAGGATGGTCAAAAAGAGGCTGAGGTAGATGTCTTTTTTGTTTATCCAACTGTTTATATCAAGGAACCTCGGTTTGAATATTCCTGGAATGCTTATTTGGGAGATTCCTTGTTGAATAAAGAAATTGATGAGGGTACCATCCGAAATCAAGCTTCCGTTTTTAATGGATCCGCAAAAATTTATGCACCTAGGTATAGACAAGCCCATTATTATATTTATTATACACCCAATAAAGAAGACAAAACTGCTGCATTAGATTTGGCCTATTCTGATGTAAAAAAGGCTTTTGAATACTATTTGCAAAATTTTAATCATGGTAGACCAATCATTATAGCTGGCCATAGCCAAGGAACCCAACATGCAACCAGACTTTTACAGGAATATTTTGATGGGAAGGAATTGTCTAACCAATTAGTAGCAGCTTATATCATTGGAATAGCTACCCAAAAATCTTTTTTCAAGGAATTAAAACCTTGTGCAAATCCAGATCAAACTGGTTGTTTTGTGTCTTATACCACCTTTCACCGGAAATATTATCCGGATTGGCATCCAAGAAAAGAAACAGATTTGGTTTCGGTAAATCCAGTCTCGTGGACTTTAGATGAAAACCATGCTTCAAGATTTGATAATCCTGGTGGGGTTGGATTGAGTTTTAATTATATTGAGCATGCTACTGATGCCCAAAATCATCAGGGATTATTATGGATTCATCAGCCCCATATTTTTGGGAGAATTTTTATCCATAAAAAAAATTGGCATATTGGAGATTATAATTTATTTTGGGGTTCAATTCGAAAAAATGTAGAAAATCGAATTGAAAAATTTAACCAAAAAAAATGAAAAAAAGGTTTTTAGTTGTTATGGCTGGTGGAGCAGGTACAAGATTTTGGCCTGTTAGCACGGAAGAAAAACCTAAGCAATTCCTAGATATTCTCGGAGTCGGAAAGACTTTATTACAAATGACAGTGGAGAGATTCCAAGGAATTATTCCTGTTGAAAATATCGTTATCGTTACCAATAAAGAATATAAATCCCTTGTTCAGGAGCAATTGCCCTTTATTATGGACAACAATATTCTTTTAGAACCATTTGGCAAAAACACTACCCCATGTGTGGCCTATGCAGCGTATAAAATATCTTCTAAAATAAAGGATGCCCATTTAATTGTAAGTCCGGCGGACCACCTCGTGGTGAACGTTCAAGATTTTCAACTAGCCATTAACAAGGCTATTAAAAGTTCTTCTGATGGAGGGATAGTCACCCTTGGGATTCAACCTAGTAGCCCGAATACGGGTTATGGGTATATTCAATATTTGCCCTGTGAAAAAAATGATGTTTGTAAGGTAAAGACTTTTACTGAAAAACCAAATTTAGAATTAGCGAAGGCATTCGTAGAAAGTGGAGATTATTTATGGAATTCTGGAATTTTTGTACTGACAGCCAAAACCTTTAAAAAAGAATTAGAGGAAAATGTGGAGAGAATGGCAGAACAATTTTCCGAAGGAGATAAAATATATTATACGGAAGGAGAGGAAGAATTTATTCAGCGAATATATACGGTTGTGAAAAGTATTGCCATTGATATTGCAATCATGGAGAAATCTAAAAATATATCCGTAATACCTTCAGATTTTGGATGGACAGACCTAGGAACTTGGAATTCTTTGTATGATCAAATTGAAAAAGATGGAAATCAAAATGTAATTCAAGGTAAGGTGATAGCTTATGATACACATAATTGTGTGATTCATATTTCTGAGGGTAAAACCTTGGTCGTTCAAGGATTAGAGAATATGATAATTGCAGAGAAGAATAATAAGATTTTAATTTGTTCAAAAAATCAAGAACAAAATGTTAAGAATTTTATTGAAAATATCGATTAAGATATTCTAGACCAATTGACTTCATCTTTTTTCTGAGAAGCAATTTGCTTTTTGATTACCTGGTAGCTTTCTTTCTCCAAATTAGGGTCTTCATTTAAAATATTTTGTGCTTCTTGTCGGGCTACCTTTAGAATTTCAGAATCTTTGCTTAAATCTGCAATTAATAGATCAATTGCTCCACTTTGTCTAGTGCCTCCTAAATCTCCCGGGCCTCTTAATTCTAAGTCTACCTCAGCAATTTCAAAACCATTATTTGTTCGAACCATGGTTTCTATTCTTTTTTTAGTTTGGGCAGAAAGTTCATAACGGGTCATCAATAAACAATAACTTTGGTCTGCGCCTCGTCCTACCCGTCCTCTCAATTGGTGTAACTGAGCCAATCCAAATCTTTCTGCATTTTCTATTATCATCACGGAGGCATTCGGCACATTCACCCCTACTTCAATCACGGTAGTTGCCACCATTATTTTTGTTTCATTTTTTATGAAACGATTCATTTCAAATTCTTTATTTGCTGGCTTCATTTTTCCATGCAAAATACTCAATGGATATTCTGGAAATGCCCTTTGGATACTTTCATAGCCATCCATCAAATCCTTTAGGTCCATTTTTTCAGATTCTTCAATTAATGGATAAACAATATATACTTGTCTGCCTTTTTCAATTTCATTTCGAATAAATCCGAATACTTTTAGGCGATGGGAATCATATTGGTGAATGGTTTTGATGGGTTTTCTTCCTGCAGGCAATTCATCAATAATGGAAATATCCAAATCTCCGAATAAAGTCATTGCCAAGGTCCTAGGAATAGGGGTGGCGGTCATCACTAAAATATGAGGATGGATATGTTTATTTTTCTCCCATAATTTCGCTCTTTGGGCCACGCCGAATCGATGTTGTTCATCAATGATACAAAGCCCTAGATTATTAAATTCAACGATGTCTTCTAATAGGGCATGGGTACCTACAATGATATTTAATTCTCCAGATTGAAGGGTTTGGTGAATAGGAATTCTATCTTTTTTGGAGGTTGAGCCGGTGAGTTTGGCAATTTTAATTCCCAATAAATCTGCGAAAGGTTTTAATCCACGATAATGTTGATCTGCCAAGATTTCTGTGGGGGCCATGAAACATACTTGACTTTTATTATCTATTGCCAATAAAGAGCAAATGAATCCCACAATTGTTTTTCCAGAACCTACATCTCCTTGTAAAAGTCTATTCATTTGGGAGCCAGACTTCATGTCATAGAATATTTCTTTTATTACCTTTTTCTGGGCATTCGTTAAATCAAAAGGGAGATGAGAATGATAGAATTCCTTTAATAAATCAGAAGAATTGAATACTTGTCCTACAAAATTTGTTTTCCTTACTAAATTTTGTTTGATCAATCGGAGTTGATTATAGAATAATTCTTCAAATTTTAATCGTCTATTGGCTTGTCTTAGCCATTCTCCTGATTGGGGTAAATGGATATGATATAAGGCTTCTTGTTTTGAAATTAATTTATATTTTTCAATTAAGTTTTGTGGTAAGGTTTCGCGAATATAGGGGAATGCCATTTTTAAAATGACTTTTTGCCATTGGGCAATTTGTCTACTATCCACATATTTCTTTCGAAGTTTCTCGGTTAGGTGGTAAATAGGTTGAAAGAATTTATCTCTATTTTGTTCTCCTTGAAATACTTCCATTTCTGGGTGAGTCATTTGAAGATTCCCATTGAAAAATGTAGGTTTACCATAGAATAAATAATCCTTCTGTGTAGAAAGTGATTTTTCTAACCATTTAATTCCTTGAAACCATACTAAAGTGATTTGTCCTGTTTCATCCCCACATTGGGCAACCAAACGAATTTTTCTTCCCGCACCAATTTTTTCGATATAATGAATTCTACCAATAAATTGAATATTTTCCATTTGGTCATTCAATTCATGGACCTTAAATATTTTGGTTCTATCTTCATATCGGAAGGGATAATATTGAAGGAGATCTCCAAGATTGTATATAGATAATTCTTTTTCGATGGTTTCTTTTTTTAAAGGACTCATCGAAGGAATTATTCCAATACTTTGTTCAAAAAATTCGTTGGAGTTCATTCTAATTATTCTCTTTAATTTGAAAGATTATATAGGAATCTTTTCAAAGTTAAGCTTTATGTGAATAGGGCTTTAGAAATTTTAGTTTTTTTTTAATCTAATTAATGATAATTTTATAGATTAATTCCAATACGATGGCAAGTATTCAACCTGCGAAAGAGAATTTTGTAATTTTAAGCTTAGACGATTTACTGAATTGGTCGAAGGCGGCTTCTTTATGGCCAATGGGATTTGGATTAGCTTGTTGTGCGATTGAAATGATGCAAGCCTATGCTTCTGGTTATGATTTAGATCGATTCGGAGTTTTTCCTCGTCCT
Source organism: uncultured Cytophagales bacterium (assembly GCA_964626405.1). Taxonomy (GTDB): domain Bacteria; phylum Bacteroidota; class Bacteroidia; order Cytophagales; family Spirosomataceae; genus CAZVFE01. The sequence goes on from CAZVFE010000024.1 coordinate 10,340, forward strand.
TCCCCTCGTCAGTCCGACGTGATGATTGTAGCAGGTACGGTAACCTTTAAGATGGCAGATAGAATTAGAAGATTATATGAACAGATGCCAGAGCCACGATATGTAATTTCTATGGGTTCTTGTTCAAATTGTGGAGGCCCCTATTGGGAGCATGGATACCATGTAGTAAAGGGAGTAGATAGAATTATTCCTGTAGACGTTTATGTGCCTGGTTGTCCGCCTCGTCCGGAGGCTTTAATTGGGGGCATAATTAAACTTCAGGCCAAAATAAAAGGAGAGGATTTGCCTGCTCCAACTTTAATTGAGAACGAACTAAATGCGGTAAGTCATGGATAATTCATTGATTATCGATTTAATAAAAAAGGAAATTTCCATTGAAGTGAATTTCAATGATCAGAATCAAATGGTTTTGGAGGCAGAGAATTTATTCGATGTAATGGAATTGCTTTGGAAGCATGAATCGACCTATTTTGACCAATTATCTTGTCTGACTGGGATTGATTTGGGAGAGGAGAAAGGCAAAATTCAACTTATATATACCTTGAATTCGATTCCACATAATTTTTTATTAAATATATTGGTTGAAATTCCTCGAATGGAGAAAAATAAATTGCCTCAGGTTCCAAGTTTGGTAAAAATATGGAAAACCGCTGATTGGCATGAAAGGGAGGTTTATGATTTAGTAGGAGTGAATTTTAAGGGTCATCCTGATTTGAGGAGAATATTATTACCAGAAGACTGGGAGGGTCATCCCCTAAGAAAAGATTACCAAGAACAAGAAAAATATCACGGAATTAAAGTCAAATATTAAATTGAAAATTTCAGGATTTACTTTTATTCGAAATGCCGTAAAGAATGATTATCCGATCAAAGAGGCAATACTTTCTATTCTTCCAATTTGTGATGAATTTATTGTTGCTTTAGGTAAATCAGACGATGATACAAGGGGATTGATTGAGTCCATCCAATCAGAAAAAATAAAAATTCTTGAAACCGTTTGGGATGATTCTAAGCGTGAGGGGGGAAGAGTTTTTGCTTTGGAAACAGATAAAGCAATGGATGCAATTGCCAAAGATTCTGATTGGGCATTTTATATCCAAGGAGATGAATGTGTTCATGAAAATGATTTGGAAATCGTAAGGAATGCCATGTTGGATAATTTGAATGATCCTTCTGTTGAGGGTTTATTGTTCAAATACAGGCATTTTTACGGACAATATAATTTGGTTGCTAGCTCAAGAAAATGGTATAGAAGAGAAATTCGTGTGATTCGTCCACATATTGGAGTACGCTCTTATCGGGATGCGCAAGGTTTTAGATTGAATAATCGTAAATTAAGGGTGAAATTGATTCCTGCACATATTCATCATTATGGTTGGGTACAAGCACCGGAGGGTTTAACCAATAAAGTGGTAAATTTTAATCATTTTTATCATGATGATACCTATATTCAAACTAAATTTCCAGAGGGATATCAATTTGATTATGGGAATGCAGAGCGTTTAGAGGAATTTCAGGGAACTCATCCTTCTGTGATGAAGGAAAGAATTTCGCGGTCAAAATGGCCATTCTATGTGGATGAAAAGGTCTTACGTTCTAAAATGAGTTTGAGAAGAAAATTCTTGCAATGGATTGAAGATATTTCAGGGTACCGGGTTGGGGAATATAAAAATTATAAATTATGAAAACCTATAAAAGGCTTTTACAGTTTGCTGGGTCTATTCGGAAATATCTATTTCCTTATTTCCTCTTTTCTTTATTGGGAAGTCTTTTTGGCGTTTTAAATTTTACCTTATTAATTCCTTTATTAAATGTATTATTTGATCAAAATTCCATTGAAATTGGAAAACAATATGCGGAACTTATCCCATTTAATTGGTCGATAGATTATTTTACCTATACCTTTAATCATTATTTTTATCAATCATTAATTGATTATGGCAAAATGGGTGCATTGGAATTTGCCTGTATTGCCATAATTTTTTCAGTTTTTCTGGCGAATTTCTTTAAATATTTTTCTCAAAGGGTATTGGTTTTGGTGAGCGCAGATATGATTGGAGAATTGCGTAATGCAGTATTTAATAAGGCTTTATTTTTAGATTTAGACTATTTTTCTGAGCAGAAAAAGGGAAATTTAATGGCAAGAATTACTACGGATATTCAAGAAGTAGAAAATAGTATAGGAAAAGCTTTTGTTGCCCTATTCAAAGAAACCTTTTCGTTGATCGTCTTCTTTGTTTTTTTGGCGAATATGTCGTTAAAACTAACCTTATTCTCCTTATTAATTTTACCTCTATCGGGAGGGGCAATAGCTTTAATTACGCGAAGATTACGGAAAGATTCAAAGCAGGTTCAACAATATTTAGGAGGATTAATCAGTTTGTTGGATGAGGTATTTGGCTCCATGCGAGTAGTAAAATCCTTTCGTGCTGAAAATTGGATATCCAAGAAATTTCAGAATGAAAATTCAAAATATAAATCTTCCTTTTTAAAAATGCGTTTTAGGCAAGAACTGACCTCGCCAACTTCTGAATTCTTGGGAGTATTTGTAGTTACGGGTATATTGATCTATGGTGGTTCAATGGTGATTTCGGGGGAAGGAGATTTAACAGCCTCCACCTTTATAGCCTTTATTGCTACTTTTTCTCAAGTAATGCGTCCTGCCAAATCCATTGCTGATGCCTTTAGTGGCATACAAAGAGGAGTGGCCTCTGCGGAAAGAGTATTGGAAATTATCGATTCAGCTATTCGTGTTCAACCTGAGAGTCCTATTCAAAGATTGGACGACTTTTCAGAATCGATTCAATTTAAAAATATTGGTTTTGAATATAAAAAAGGAAGGAAGGTTTTGGATGGAGTAAATTTTGAACTTCGGAAGGGAAAGACAGTTGCTTTAGTTGGAGCATCTGGAAGTGGCAAGACCACAATTGCAGATTTATTACCTCGTTTTTTTGACCCTACGGAAGGGGAAATTTTAATAGATGGAGTAAATATTAAACATTTACCTTTAGAGAATCTTCGAAGTTTAATGGGAATTGTGACGCAGGAATCCATCCTTTTCAATGATAGTATTAAAGAAAATATTCTATTTGGTGCTGAGGCAAATACAGAGGCTTTGGAAAATGCAAGTGAAATTGCCCATGCAAAAGAGTTTATTCAACATAAAGAAGAAGGATTTGATACCAATGTGGGAGAGAGGGGTTCTAAATTATCGGGGGGACAAAGGCAGCGAGTTTCAATAGCTCGAGCGGTCTTGAATGATCCTCCAATTTTAATTTTGGATGAGGCTACCAGTGCCTTGGATAATGAATCTGAAAGGTTGGTTCAACAAGCTTTGGGAAATTTAATGAAAAATAAAACGGTATTGGTAATTGCGCACAGACTAACAACTATTCAGCATGCAGATGAAATTATTGTATTGAAGAGAGGTAAAATTGTGGAAAGAGGAAACCATCAGGAATTAATGGGAAGGAAAGAAGGAATTTATCAACAATTGTATAATCAGCATCATGATATATAAATAAACTAATATATATTTTAATTTTATGTATATAGTTACGGAATATTACTTAAAACAATTTTTTTCTTAAGAGTAATAAAGGTAATTTTGCATCGATATTTGAAAAAACAAAATAAAATGGAATTAGTACCCGCTCAAAGAATTCAAGAATTAGAAGAATCTTCAACCTTAGGGATGACAAAAAAAGCTAGAGAATTAGCTTCTCAAGGTCATAAGGTAATTAGTTTATCTGTAGGAGAGCCAGATTTTAAAACTCCTGCACATATTTGTGAAGCCGGGAAAAAGGCTATTGATGATGGATTTCACGGTTATTCTCCTGTAGCGGGATATCCTGATCTAAGATTAGCCATTGCTAATAAATTAAAAAGAGATAGTAATTTAGAATGGGCGTCTGAAAATATTGTTGTTTCTACAGGTGCAAAACATTCTTTAGCAAATGTTATCTCAGCAGTAGTTAATCCGGGTGATGAGGTAATTATATTTTCTCCATATTGGGTTTCCTATTCTGAAATGGTAAAATTAGCAGAAGGAAAATCTGTGATTGTAGAAGGTTCATTTGATAATAATTTCAAAGTGAAGCCGGAACAATTTGAAGCAGCAATTACTCCAAAAACTAAATTAGTGATGTTTGCATCTCCAAATAATCCAACAGGTTCAGTATATACGGAATCAGAATTAAGAGAGATTGGAGCAATAGTTGCAAAAAATCCTAATATTTTGGTTATGGCGGATGAAATTTATGAATATATTAATTTTACTCAGGCAGGCCATTTTTCAATTGGTTCTATCCCAGAAATTAAAAATCAAGTGATCACTGTAAATGGAGTTGCGAAAGGACATGCCATGACAGGATGGAGAATTGGTTTTATGGCAGGACCAAAATGGGTAGCAGATGCAGTAGAAAAATTACAAGGCCAAGTTACTTCTGGAACCTGTTCAATTGCTCAAAAGGCTGCTACAGCAGCATTTACGGGTACATTAGATCATGCAATTGAAATGAAGGAGGCTTATGATAGAAGAAGAAAATTAGTTGTAGCAAAATTAAGAGAGATCCCAGGCTTTAAAGTAAATATGCCAGAGGGAGCTTTTTATGCTTTCCCAGACATTTCCTATTATTTTGGAAAGTCTGATGGCAATACAATGATCGAAAATTCAGATGATTTTTGCATGTGGTTATTAAATGAAGCATTTGTGGCTACGGTTGCTGGTTCGGGATTTGGTGCTCCAAATTGTATGCGAATTTCTACCGCTGCCGCAGATATCCAATTAGAGGAAGCTTGCGATCGAATAGCCCAGGCAGTAAAAAAATTAAATTAAAATTTGGGGCTTTCGCCCCTTTTTTTTTTCTTTGACTTTTAACCTAATTTATATGGAATTTTTAGCAATTGGTATTTTTATCTTAGGATATCTAGCCATTGTATTGGAACATCCAATACACATTAACAAATCCGCTTCTGCCCTTTTAACAGGGATTTCACTTTGGGTACTAATCGCTTTGAATGAAAGCCATTTTCACCTAGAGGAATTATCGGAACATTTAGCTGAAGCATCAGAAATTTTATTCTTCTTGCTTGGTGCAATGACCATTGTGGAATTAATTGATGCGCACCAGGGATTTCGAACGGTTTCTAAATTTATTAAAACAAAGAACCCTGTTTTATTATTATGGATAAGTGCTTTGGTAACCTTCTTTCTATCTGCGTTATTAGATAATTTAACCACTTCTATCGTAATGGTTACCCTCTTAAGAAAACTTATTTCTAATTCAGAATTAAGGAAATATTATGCGGGTATGGTAATAATTGCAGCCAATTCTGGAGGAGCTTGGTCTCCTATCGGTGATGTTACAACGACCATGTTGTGGATTGGTGGACAAATTTCAGCGGTAGGTATTGTTAAGTCTATCATCATTCCTTCCTTGATTTCCTTGTTTATCCCTTTATTTATAGCTGGAAATTTTGTAAAAAATGAAAAAATTGGAACTTCTATGAAGGAGGAACCGCAAACTCCTAGACAAGAAAAAGAAGGTAAAATAATTTTAACGGTAGGTGTTTTAGGTTTTATTTCTGTGCCGATATTCAAAACAATTACTCATTTACCTCCTTATATGGGTATACTTCTTGTACTAGGAATTGTATGGGTAATAGCGGAATTAATGCACAAAGAAAAAGAACCAGATGAAAAGAAATTCGTTACCGTTGCTCATGCATTGAGTAAGATTGATAGTTCTTCCATATTATTCTTTTTAGGAATATTATTAGCCATCGGAGGTTTACAATATTTAGGATATTTGCGTGAATTAGCCACTTATTTAAACTCTCAATTTGATAATTTAGACATCATTATATTCCTAATTGGTATTGGTTCTGCCATTGTAGATAATGTTCCTTTGGTTGCTGCTAGTATGGGGATGTATGATTTATCCACCTTCCCAATGGATCATAGAATTTGGGAATTTTTAGCTTATTGTGCTGGTACAGGTGGTTCTATTCTTATAATTGGCTCTGCAGCAGGAGTTACCGTAATGGGAATGGAAAAAATCGATTTTATGTGGTATGCTAAGAAAATCGGTTGGATAGCCTTTTTAGGTTATGCTGCAGGTGCTGCTTGGTATGTATTTATGCACTAAAATTTATAGGTTAGAGCCAATCCTCCTCCATCTCGGATGAGCATTGGCTCATAACTTAATCTTCCGTTTTTATCCAATTTATCCATGATTTTCGGAAGATGTCTTATGGCCATTTCTGTGGCAAATATTCCCATGGCTGCACCCCCAACGATATCAGAAACCCAATGGTCATGATTTGCCCAACGAAGTAATCCTGTTGCCGTAGCAACCCCATAGGCTGATATAGAAATCAATGGATCGCCCTTGCCAAATTCCTTGGCAATTAAATGAGCCCCAACAAATGCCATAGAGGTATGTCCGGATGGAAATGAAGAATAATTTGCTTTATTGGGCCTTTCAATCTGACTGAAAAATTTCATGCCTTTTGTACCCACAAAATTGAAAATATTCGCTGCAATTAATATTTTCGACGCCTCAAAAATCGTCTTTTTATCGTATTTTAAATTTGCCGCTAAATAAGCAATATTGGGGGCATATTGTATAAAATCTTCTACTCCTGTATGGAAATTCGTAAAATGCTCACCATAAAACTGGCTTTCCCCATGTTTGAAATTTTCTGTCCCCACCAATAAGGCCCCTCCTGTTAAAACTATTGGCGCTACCCACCAACCTTTTTTATTTTCATAAGGGGGAAAAGATTGTGCATATTCCGTAAGTGGTAAGAATAAAAATAAACTACTTAAAAGGGCAGATAATAAAACTTTATTTTTCATTCAATAATTCCATTATAGTTTTTTCAAATTTTTCAATCCAATCCTGATAGAGAATCCCCGTGCCTGGTCCGGAAAAACCAGTTTCTATTTCTCTTACTTTTCCTGATTTATCAATAAGGATGGTAGTAGGGTATCCATTAATCGAATTTAATTCTGGAAGCACCGCCAAGGCACTTTCAGAGCTGGGTTGGCCTGCTAAAACCACCGGATAATGAATCCCATTTCTTTCTTTAAATCGATTTATTTTTGGACCAGAAACCTTCATGTCTGTAGAATATTCAAATGCTAAACCCAGCATTTCCAATCCTTTATCCTTGTGTTTATCATAAAATGGAGCGAGAAACTTAGATTCATCCATGCAATTTGGGCACCAAGATCCCAATAATTCTATTACTACCACTTTGTTCTTAAAACGAGAATCTTTTAAGGATATTATCTCTCCTTCCGGACTAGGCAGTTGGAATCCAAGTGTTGAATATCCTTCCTTTAATTGGGTAATTAATTTTGAATCTGGTAAACTTGCCATCGGATTTTTTTCACAAATAAAAGTTCTTTTCCCATCAAATCCTGAATAAAATTCACCCCTAATATTCTCGTCCGAAATTTTCGATTTAAATAAATAAACACTACTTCCATCAAAATAACTTAATACTAAACTATCACCAAAAATATTTCCTTCAAGAAAACGATAATCTCCTGAGGTTTTTAAAAAAGTACCCCGAATATTTTGTCCGTCTTGTTCAAAAATCCCAACACCCGGGCTACTTTTTTCATCTCCTTCTCTAAAAAAATCTGCCTGGTATTTTCCAGAAATATTTTTTACTGCAGGGGTGGATGGTATATCAAATCTTTTTCTGGTTCCAGCCTGAGCCGTTAAAGGTATAGTGCCAAGAATTTTTCCGTTTCTTTTTTTCTCCCAATAACCCTTTATTTTTTGATCCCCTTCAATATGAGCAATAATTCTTGAATCATATAATTCAAATGGAATGATTAATGAATCATTTTTTATATAAGAATCCCCATGGAAAAATTCTTCCGAACCGTTTACTATTTTTATTTGAATGGAATTTGGATTGGAGGCATCTTCAATAATAAAATTAAAAGGAAGATCACCGCCATGGCTTTCCAATTTTCCATTCCAATATCCCTTTTGAAGAGCGTTTTGTCCCCAAACTAAATTAATAGCAGTAATAAATAAAATAAAGACGAAAAAGAATTTATTCGTTGATGATCTCATGGCGTGGAAAATTTATTTTCGAAGTTAAAAAAAATAATCTAATTTTATATAAATGAATCCATATCATGTCTCTGTCATGTTTCAAGAATGTATAGACGGTCTAAATATCCGTCCAGACGGCACCTATGTGGATGTAACATTTGGCGGTGGCGGCCATTCTAAAGGAATATTAGAAAAATTGGGTCCTGAGGGTAAATTATTCGCATTCGATCAAGATGCAGATGCCGCAAATAATGCCAAAGAAATTAATGATCCTCGCTTTAAATTAATTCAAACTAATTTTAGGCATCTTTCTAAATATCTTCGACTTTATGGCGTCAAAAAAGTAGATGGAATTTTAGCCGATTTTGGGGTATCCTCCCACCAAATTGACGAACCTAGTCGGGGTTTTTCCTTTCGATTTGATGGCCCTTTGGATATGCGCATGAATAAAGATGCGGAAAAATCAGCCTCTGAAATTTTAAATGAATATCCCGGAGAGCAATTACATAAAATTTTTGGGATTTACGGAGAAATAAAAAACGCAAAAACATTGGCTCATGCCATTGTTCAGCAAAGGTCTATCAAGCCATTTTCAACTACCCAGGATTTCAAAGAAGTATTGAATTCCTTAGCTCCAAAATTCAAGGAATTTAAATATTTTGCCCAAGCATTTCAGGCAATTCGGATCGAAGTAAATGAAGAATTAAAAGTTATCGAAGAATTATTAATTCAAGCTCCTGAAATCTTGACAAACGAAGGAAGATTATGTATCTTAACCTTTCATTCTTTGGAGGATAGGTTAGTAAAGAATTTTTTTAAATCAGGGGATTTTCAAGGTCATGAAAAAAAAGATTTATATGGGAATAATTTAAGGCCCTTGAATCCTGTGAATCGAAAACCTATATTGGCCGGAGAAGAAGAATTGAAGGTGAATTCCAGGTCTAGAAGTGCAAAACTAAGAATAGCGCAACCAAATAATTAAATGGCAAAGTCTAGTTTAGATTTTAAAGAAAAACCTAAGAAAGGATTGATCGACTCAGTCTTTAATTTAGATTATTTTACCCAAGGGGAATTGCCAATAAATTGGATTGTAAGAGTTGTAATAGTGGCTTTGGCCATCATGATCTACATCTACTACACGCTATTGGCGGATGGAAGGATTCATCAGATTTCCCAAAAAGGCAAGCAATTAGAGGAAATAAAGGCGGATTATACCACCCGAAAAGCAGAATTAATGGAACTTAGCCGACAAAGTTATTTGGCAAATCAAATGGCTCAATATGGTATCGGTCTTAGCCAAGTTCCTCCAACTAAAATCATCGTAAAAGAAAAAGATATTATTGAATAATAATGGCAACCTTAAAATCATCCAACCCGAAAAGAGGAAATATTCGTCAGGAAATCGCTTCCCGATTTTTTCGTTATTTCTTGGTCATGACTTTAATCTGTGTCTTATTATTTTTTGCGGAATATCGAATCATTTTTATTCGTGGAAATGAATTGAGAGAAGAAGCAAAAAATACCTATATCAAGGAGCGATCAGTGGAAGCACCCCGAGGAAATATTTATTCTTCTGACGGAAGTTTATTAGCCACCTCCCTACCTAAATATCGTTTAGGAATGGACCCTTCCGTATTTTCTAGAACGAAAGAAGGAGAAGAATTCTTTTCAAAAAATATCGATGGACTCGCAAAATCCTTGGCCGAATTTTATAAAGACCATGATGCCAATTATTATAAAAATCGTATTGTAAACGCCAAGAAGAAAAATCGCCATTATGTTTTGATCAATAATCGCTTATTGGATTATCAACAACGTAAAAAAGTGATGAATTTCCCTTTATTCAAGGATTATCAGCATAATCCTATGAAAACGGGTTTAGTATTTGACCAATACAATGTGCGTTATGCACCATTCGGACAATTAGCTTACCGTACCATTGGATATTTAAAGGATAAAGTGGCTGTTGGACTTGAAGGAAGTTTTGATAAGGAATTAAGGGGAACCCCCGGTACAGGTTTATTTGAAAAAATGGACAAAAATACCTGGAGACCAATGGAAGGGGGAGATCAACATGTTCCTATTCCAGGTTATGATTTAATCAGTACCATTGATATTAATATTCAGGACATGGTGGAGGCTGCCTTGATGCGCGCCCTTGAAAATTATAAAGGAGATTATGCCACCGCCGTTGTAATGGAAACTAAAACAGGAAAAATAAAGGCGATTTCCAATTTATCCGCAAATCCAAATTCTCCTACTGGCTATTCTGAATTTGAAAACCATGCCATTACCACTCCCAATGACCCTGGCTCAGTTTTTAAATTGCCTTCCATGATGGCAATTTTAGAAGAAACAGATTATTCCTTGGATCGTGTGGTAGAGGTTGGCCCAGCAAGAGCCAATTTTTATGGAAGATATATGACAGACTCCCATGGTATGGGGACTGTCCCTCTGCGAAAGATTATTGAAAGTTCATCGAATATCGGGACGATGAAATTAATGCAAGAGGTTTTTATTTCTCAACCTGCGAAATTTTTCGAATATTTAAAGAAATTTCATTTAACAGAGAGTATTGATTTCCAAATTCAATCTCCGAATGCAAAACCAAAATTTCCGCCATTTGATAAATGGACTAAGATTCAATTATTATGGTCTTCCGTTGGATATTCCACCAATTATATCCCTATCCAATTATTGGCTTTTTATAATGCAATTGCCAATGATGGGTATTGGATTCAACCCATAATTGTGGAGTCTGCTGTTTCCGGAAATGAAGTTAAAATTGATTATACCCAAACCCAAATAAGAGATAAAGAGAGAATTTGTTCAGAAAAAACCCTGAATAAAATTAGAGAAATGTTGGTTGGGGTAGTGCAAAATGGAACAGGAAATAATATTAAAAATGCCTATTATGGTATTGCAGGAAAAACAGGTACTGCCCAAAGATTGGTGGATGGTAGATATATAAAAGGGACTTATTATGTTTCTTTTATCGGTTATTTCCCAGCAGATAATCCACGGTATACCATGTTGGTGGCAATTAATAATCCGAAAGGAAATTCAGAGACCACCTATGCAAGACAGGTAACCGCGCCGGTTTTCAAAGAAATTGCGGATAGAATTTATGCTAGGGATGTTGATCTTCAAAAAAGTTTGAATAAAGTATTGCCAGACTCTTTGAATAAAGACAAGGTAAAAGCAGTTTTGGCCCCAAAAGACCAAATGGTTTTATTAGAAAACTTAAATTTCCCGAAACATCAGGAAGATGGTTCTTGGATTGTTCTGGAAAAAAATAAACTAGAGGTTTCGAAAAATCCTTTGAAAAATCCTGTAAAAACAGTTCCCAATGTTGTTGGAATGAATTTGAGAGATGCTATCTATTTATTAGAAAATAAAGATATTAAAGTATATGCCGCTGGTTATGGAAAAGTGAAAGAACAATCCATTGAGCCAGGTACCAGTATTGAAAAAAATATGAGAATTCAACTTACCCTAAATTAATTCCATGGCATCCTTTTTCTCTTTAATTCCTGAAAAATTAATCCTAAAAAAGGAGGGTCTTGATCAAGATATTCAAAACCTTTGTTTTGACTCCCGAATTGCCCAAGATGGATATTTATTTTTTGCTATTCCGGGAACAGTCGTGGATGGACATGATTTTATTCCACAAGTGATAAAGGCAGGTTGTAAGGCAATTATCCTTGAAAGAATTCCAGAGAATATTCCGGAGGGAATTAGCCTTATTCAAGTAGAAAATTCAGCGGAAGTGATGGGACATGTTGCGGCAAATTTTTACGGAAATCCTTCCAAAGAGATAAAATTGATTGGAATAACAGGAACGAATGGGAAGACCACCACCGTTACCCTTTTATTCGAATTATTTAAAAAGTTCGGATTTAAATCTGGGCTTATTTCAACTATTGAAAATAAAATTCAAGATAAAATTATTCCTGCCACGCATACCACTCCGGATGCCATTCAACTCAATGCTTTATTGAGAGAGATGGTGGATCAGAATTGTGAATATGCTTTTATGGAAGTAAGTTCTCATTCGGTTGTTCAACATAGAATAACTGGCCTAGATTTTACAGGAGCGATTTTTTCCAATATTACCCGAGATCATCTCGATTTTCATGGAACCTTTGATAATTATATTAAGGCGAAAAAAGGGTTCTTTGATCAGCTTTCCAAAAATGCTTGGGCCTTGGTGAATTTAGATGATAAAAACGGAAGAGTGATGCTGCAAAATACTGCAGCAGATAAAAAGACATTTTCCTTTTATCATCCAGCAGATTTTAAAGGAAAGATTGTCCAAAATGCTTTGGAAGGACTTGAGCTTGAATTTGATCATTCCAGATTCTTCGCAAGGCTGGTAGGGGAATTCAATGCCTATAATTTAATGGCCATTTATGCCGCCGCAAGATTAATGGGAATAAGTCAGGAAGAGGTTTTAATTCAATTATCTACTTTAGGGAATGCTCCTGGTAGATTTGAACTATTCAGAGGAGATGGAAAAACTGCCGTGGTGGATTATGCCCATACGCCTGACGCCCTGGAAAATGTTTTAAAGACCATAAAGGCTGTAAAAACCAAGGATCAAAAAATTATTACCATTGTTGGTTGTGGGGGAAATCGGGATAAGGGCAAAAGACCCATGATGGCTAAGATTGCCGTTCAATATTCAGATTATTCCGTATTTACTTCGGATAATCCGCGAAATGAAGATCCGGAATCCATCCTAGATGATATGATGCAAGGCGTAGAAGAAAAGGATCTTCAATCAGTTTTTCGTTATGTAGATCGAAAAGAAGCCATAGAAAAATCTTTTATGGAACTATCCGATCAAGGGGATATCGTTTTGGTTGCAGGGAAAGGACATGAGGATTATCAAATTATTCAAGGTGAAAAATTTCATTTTGATGATCGCGAGGAAGTAAAAAAAATATTGGCGGGAGCCTAGATATTATTAAATTTGTAAAATATTCAAATTAACGCTGCATGCTGTACTATTTATTCGATTATTTAGATAAACAATTTCAACTACCGGGTGCGGGCGTTTTTCAATTCATCACCTTCCGTGCAATTGCTGCAATTATTTCTTCTTTGCTAATTGCCTCTATTTGGGGAAAATGGGTGATTAGAAAATTACAGTTATTACAAATTGGCGAGGAAATCAGAGATTTAGGATTAGAAGGCCAAATGGCAAAAAGAGGAACTCCTACCATGGGGGGTATCATCATCTTATTATCCTTATTAATCCCCACTTTATTATTTGCGAAATTATCCAATATCTATATTATCCTGTTAATTATTTCAGCCGTTTGGTTGGGACTTGTGGGCTTTTTGGATGATTATATCAAGGTTTTCAAGAAAAATAAAGACGGACTTTCCGGTAAATTTAAAATAGTTGGTCAGATTATTTTAGGGATTTTGGTTGGAGCAGTGATGTATTTCAACGAAAATGTATTAGTAAGAGTTTATGAAAAACCGAGATTGATTGGCGGGGAAATAGTACAGCAGTTTCATGATTCTAAATCATTGGAGACCACATTACCATTTATCAAAGACAATCAGTTTAATTATAATTGGTTACTCCCAGATTTCATACCGAATGATTATGTTTGGTTGGTGTATATTTTCATAGTCACCTTTATCATCATTGCAGTTTCGAATGGTGCCAATATTACAGATGGATTGGATGGTTTGGCAGCGGGAACCTCTGTGATCATTGGAATTGTCTTGGCTATATTAGCCTATGTATCTGGTAATAAAGTTATATCGGAATATTTAAATGTCATGTTTATCCCGAATTCTGGGGAGCTCGCCGTCTTTTGTGCGGCCTTTGTGGGTGCTTGTGTGGGCTTTTTAT
>CAZVFE010000025.1:0-3773 GCA_964626405.1 uncultured Cytophagales bacterium
GTAGAATATAAGTATTTAGAATATTCTTCAATTCTTATATTCTACAATTCTAAATTAATTTATTTTCTTGCGGTTCTTTTCTTAGGTTTGGTTTCGTCTATTTCAACATCTACCACGCCAGCTAATACTCTACCACAGTTTTCACATACCAAGATTCTTTTCTTTTCCTTGATATCAGTTTGTCTTTGTGGTGGAACTGAACTGAAACAACCTCCACATGCCTCTCTTTCTACATTTACAACTGCTAAACCATTTCTAGCATTTGCTCTTAGTTTTTCATAAGAATTTAATAGACGATCATCTACATTCTTGATAGCCTTTTCTCTATCTTTATTTAATTTGATTTCGTCTTCTTCGCTTTCCGCAATGATTACCTCTAATTCTTTTCTTTTAGATTCTAAATCCTTATTTCTCTCGTGTAAAATAGTTTCTACATTAGCAACTTCATCATTTTTATTCAAAATTTTGAATTCGATTTCCTTCACACGTTTTTCAGCAATTTCAATTTCAATACCTTGTAATTCAATTTCCTTTGAAATAGCCTCAAATTCCCTGTTATTTCTAACAGACATTTGCTGATCTTTGTACTTTAAAATTAATTTTTCAGACTCTTTTCTTTGATTTCTAAAGCTTGAAATTTGCTCTTCAAAATTCTCGATTTCAGCTTGAAATTTTGCTAAACGAGTCTCAAGACCTTCAATTTCATCCTCTAAATCTCTCACCTCTTCCGGTAAGTCACCGCGAATTTTGAAAATATTATCTAATTCTGTATCGATACCTTGAAGTTTCATCAAAGCATCTAGTTTTTGCGCAATGCTGTTTTCAGTTGCTGTTGCCATATTTTTTTAAAACTTATAAAGTTTAAGAATCTTTCTAAAAATAATGAACCGGATTTGTATTTAGTTCAGAATTTAGAACCGCAAAATTACTAAATTTTTTTGATAAATAATGATGAATTGCATCCTTTATGTAAATCTCTGATTCAAAATGTCCAATATCCGCTAAAATTAGTTGATTTTCTCCATCAAAAAACTCATGATATTTTAAATCCCCCGTTAAATAGATATCCGCAGAGGCATTTTTTGCTCTTTGAATTAAGAAGGACCCTGCTCCCCCACACAATGCCACTCTCTTTATTTTTCTTTTTTGATTTTTTGTATATCGAATTATTTTTAAGGATAATTTCTCCTTAACCATGCCAAGAAATTCATCTAATGACATTTCATTTTCCAATTCTCCTATGATACCTGCACCTACATCCTGCCATGTATTATCTAATTTTGTGATAAAATAAGCTACCTCTTCGTAAGGATGAGAATTTTTTAAAGTTTGGATGATCTTATTTTCTAAATATTCTGGATAAATCATTTCAACCCTGCTTTCCTCTACTTTTTCAGGAATATTTTGACTTCCAATGGTTGGGTTAGATTTTTCATTTGGGGTAAAATGACCCAAGCCTTCTCCTACAAATTTACAGGCTGAATAATTTCCAATATTCCCAGCACCTGCTTTAAATAAAGCATCTGATACCTTTTCCTCATTATTTTTATCCACAAAAAATACCAAAGATTTTAAGCTTTCTTTGAAGGGGTCTAATACCTTTGTTTTCTTTAAACCTAGTTTATTGGCCAATACTTGGGAGACTCCCTGAGGGGCATGATCTAAATTAGTATGACTAGCATAGATGGCAATATCATTTTTTATAGCTTTAATGATGGTTTTTTCAACATAGTTTTTCCCTGTTAATTTTTTTATCGACTTAAATAAAATAGGGTGGTGGCCAATAATTAAATTGCAATTTTTTTTGATGGCTTCATCTACAATCTCTTCCGTACAATCAAAACTTACCAAAATTCCTTTTAATTCTGCTTGGGCATCTCCAACTATTAAACCTGCATTATCGTATGACTCTTGCCAGGCTAATGGAGCCCATTCTTCCATATAAGCACAAACCTCTTGTATTTTCATAATGGTAATTTCTTAAATTATCCGTAAATTTATCAATCTATTTTATCAAGCATAACAAAACTCGTAAATAATAAGACAATTGTCAAATAAATGAAACGTATCCGCCCAGCTATCATCATCATTGAAAATAATCATGTTCTTTTAATGCAATATCAATATGGAGATAAGTATTTGTATAATTTCCCAGGAGGAAATATGGATCCCGGAGAAACTATGCCTGATACCATCATCCGGGAATGTAGGGAAGAATTGGGTATAGATGTAGAAGTAGATCAATTGGCTTTAATAGGAGAGATTCAAAAAGATGCTCATCGTGATGAATCCATACATCCTATTTTCCTTGGTAGAATTATTGGCGGAATCCCTGAAATTCAGAAAAATGAAACCATTTCTTCAGCTGTTTCTTG
Organism: uncultured Cytophagales bacterium; assembly: GCA_964626405.1. GTDB lineage: Bacteria > Bacteroidota > Bacteroidia > Cytophagales > Spirosomataceae > CAZVFE01. Next base: position 2,376 of record CAZVFE010000025.1, read on the forward strand.
GTTGAAATTGGAGGAGTTAAATTCCTATAATTTATATCCGAATATTTCCAATGAAATAATGGATATATTTATTTCGGGAAAAATGGGGAAATATATCGGAGAAATCTCCCAACCTTGGATATAATTGAAATTAATTTTTAATTTTGATTTATGTCGAAAAAATTTTTCTTATTACTTTTTCTTTCCATCTTTTATTTTGAGTCTTTCACTCAAAATTTGGAGCCCTTACTCAAAAAAGCTGAGTTAGATAAAATTCATTTGGGAGTACAGGTAAAAAATCTGACGAAAAATGAAATGGTCTTTGAAAAACAGGGAGATTTTTTCTTTATGCCTGCTTCCACTCAAAAAATGATTACCTATTATTTTTCCAATAAATATTTAAAAGATACCCTAGCGTCTTTTAAATGGAAGGAGATAGGAGATACGCTAATGATTGCAGGAACCGGGGACCCAAGTTTTCTTCATACGAAATTTCAAAATCATTATTTAGAAGATTTTATTCAAAAAAGAAATAAAAAAGCATTGGCTTTGGTAAATCCTTTGGTTAAGAATAAATATCCAATGGGTTGGGCTTGGGAAGATTTCCCCTATTATTATATGTCAGAAATTTCTACCTTCCCAATTTATGGAAATGTTGTAAATTTTAATTCAAATAGAAAAACCTATCAATTAATTCCTGATTTTTTTAAAGGAAATGTTTCTTGGAAAGATTCTTTGAAGGAACCATTAAGGGATTTTTGGACCAATCAATTTTATGTTCCATCGAATAAAAATACTTGGAATGAAGATGTTCCTTTTATTGTAAAACCTGAGATCATCCAAGCCTTAATGGAATATCGTTTAAAGAAATCTTTAAAAATTGTTCCTAAACAAAATATTAAGGATTGGCAGAAGGAATATTTCCAGCCTACAGATACTTTATATCGAAAGATGTTACATGATTCCGATAATATGATTGCTGAGCAATTATTATTATGTATTGCAGCAGAAAATGATTGGGAGATGGAAACGGAATCCATAATTGAAAAATTACAAAATGAAAATCCATTCTTGAAAGAAATCAATTGGGTAGATGGTTCAGGTCTTTCTAGATATGATTTGGTTCGTCCGATAGACATGACCCAAGTTCTTGAAAAGATTTATACCGAAATTCCTTCGGAAAAATGGAAAAATGAAATGGCCAAAATGGGGGAGGAGTATAAACGTTGGACGAACCTTTCTCTTCCAGGAAAGGTATGGGCAAAAACTGGCTCTTTTTCCAATACCTTTAATGTTGTTGGTTTTTATGAAAAACCTAATGGAGAGGTCTATTCCTTTGTAATTTTCACAAACTTAAGTAGAATTAAAACAGCTGAAATGAGAAGAAGAATTGGAGTGCTTTTAAATGAAATGTTTTAA
>CAZVFE010000025.1:3873-7136 GCA_964626405.1 uncultured Cytophagales bacterium
ATAGTCTCCAATTATTGGATAATGGTCTGAATATTTGATTTCAGAGAGAGTTTCAAATCGGGTTGAATTTAATTCATCTGAATAGAATTGGTTATCAATTCTAACAAAATATGGGGCTCTTGCGAGTGTGAATCCATACCCTCTGCCTGATACTTCAAATGCATTATTTAGGCGTTCACGAAGGGTACCATAAACATATCCATAAGGGGTTTCATTGATGTCTCCAGTTAGGATTACGGGATATTCCGATTCGCGTATCAATTCATTGATGATATCAATTTCCTTTTTATGAAAAATAAATCCTTTTTTTAAGGAAGATAAAATGCCCCTACTTTCATTTCCTGCAGTCTCATAGTTTTGGGTTTTAAGTTGACTTGCAACTTTTCCAATACGGATACTCATAGAAAATAATTGGACATTGATCACCTTGATAATTTGATTTCCAATTTTAATATTTGCCCAAATATACCCATTGGTGGAATTTTCAAATTCTTCCCCACCATGTTCCAGGATAGGATATTTAGAAAATATCGCCAATCCCATTTCTTCTTCCTTATCATAAAAATCAGTATCAAAACCGATATTTACATAGTGGGGCGTATTTTTTGTTAAATAATTTAAACTTTTATAATCTTGTCTTTTTGAATTATAATAAAATTCTTGAAAGCATTTAATTTCCGCAGTATTCGATTCAAGAAAATTCTTCAAAGAATTTAATCCTTTAGATTTTGGGTCAGAATAACCTGAAAACATTCCAAAGGTATTATAAGTCAATACAGAAAAATCTTTTTCATCGGACAAAGGCAGACTGTTATTTACATAGGTTCTGCCATAAAATCCATAGCCAATAGCCAATATTAAAAATGGCACAAGGGCTCTTTTGGGTCTTTGAATCAACCAATAAATAAAAACGAAAAACGTTAAGAATTGAGCTATTGGAAGGCTCATCATTAGGAATCCTGCTACCCAATGACTAAATATTAGAAGATAGGATAGGGTGTATACGATTAAAGTATACAAGGATAATAATAGAGTAAAACCCCAAACCAAAGATGATATATAATCGGGTAGGAAATTAAATTTTTTCTTTCTTACTTTTTTGGGTTTGGGATTCATTAATTGGTTGATAAATTTTTCACAAAATTATCAAAATTATTGGTTTATAATTCTCTAATTTTAATATTCTTGAACCAAATTTCATTTCCATGATCTTGTAGGGCGATATGTCCTTTCATGGCTACTCCAAAATCTTTCATAGCCTTAAATTTCGACCCCTTTATCATGTCTTTCCAATTTTGGTCGTCATATCTAGTTTCTACCACCTTTACACCATTTAAAAATAATTGTAATAGTCCTCTATTATTTATAATCTTCGCGGTATTCCATTCTCCAACTGGTTTTACAGGTTCTGAGGTAGACTTTACCAAATCATATAAATCACCAGCGCGATGCTTGATGATCTTTCCGTCAGCATGTCCGTCATTATCTAAAATTTGCATTTCTGGGCCAGTTAGATAGGTTGCATGATATTTTGATTTATCATCTGTAACGTTAAAGATAATTCCTGAATTCCCATTTTTAGAGATTTTCCAATCGACTGAAAATTCATAATTTTCATAAGTATCATTGGTAATTAGGTCTGCACCATTTTTTACAGTCACATCATAAGCGATCATCCCATCTTGGATGATCCAAGCTGCCATATTATTCGTACCTTGATTTCCGTAGGTATGCCATCCATTGAATGTTTTTCCGTCGAACAATAATTTAAAACCTTGCTTTTTCTCAATTGAGGTCAATTGATTGTCTTGTGCGAATAGCCCGATACTTGTAAGTAAAAATAAAGCGAATAATTGAATCTTTTTCATATTTAAATTTTGATTTAGTCCCCTAATTTATCAAAAGATTTTTAGTATTTCGTAAATTGCAGCTTCCTTTCTAAAAAATGAAGACAAAAAATACAAAAAAGCCGAAAATTAATATCGTTACCTTAGGGTGTTCTAAAAACCTAGTAGACTCAGAAACCTTGTATACTCAGCTTAAGGGCAATGGGATGCAAGTTGCTCACGAAGAAGCCTCAGATGAGTCTAATATCATCATCGTGAATACCTGCGGTTTTATAGATAACGCAAAAGAAGAGTCTATTGATACAATTTTACGTTATGTTGATGCCAAGAAAGAGGGTAAGGTCGATAAAGTTTATGTGACAGGCTGTTTGTCTCACCGTTATAAGGATAGTTTAGAAAAGGAGATTCCAGACGTAGATGCATTTTTTGGTACGAATGAATTACCAAGAATTTTAAAGACTTTAAAGGCCGATTATAAAAAAGAATTGGTTGGAGAAAGATTAATTACGACTCCCACACATTATGCATACTTAAAAATTGCAGAGGGATGTGATCGTCCTTGTAGTTTCTGTGCGATACCATTAATGAGAGGTAAGCATGTTTCGAGGGAAATGGATGAATTAGTAAAAGAGGCAAAATCTTTAGCAAGAACGGGGACGAAGGAGTTGATTTTAATTGCGCAAGACTTAACCTATTATGGATTAGATTTAAAGAATCCGGATGGAAGTACGGGAAGGAAATTGGCGGATTTAATGTATAGACTTTCTGATGTGGAGGGGATTGAGTGGATAAGATTACAATATGCCTTTCCTTCGGGTTTTCCGATGGATATTTTGAAGCCAATGGCAGAAAGAGAGAATATTTGTAAGTATTTAGATATGCCTTTGCAGTCTGGTTCGGATGCCATGCTAAAAAGTATGCGTAGGGGTATTACGAGGGAAAAGACAGAGGCTTTAATTTCAGATATTCGCTCCATGGTTCCAGACATAGCTCTTAGAACCACTTTGATTTCGGGTTATCCCGGTGAAACAGAGGCTGATTTTGAAGAGACGTATTCTTTTGTTGAGCGAATGCGATTTGATCGCCTAGGAGTATTTAATTATTCACATGAAGAAGATACGCATGCTTTCAAATTGGAAGATAACGTTCCAGAGGAGGTAAAGCAATTTCGATCCGATGAAATTATGCATCTTCAACAAGGGATTTCTTTGGAATTAAATCAAGAGAAAATAGGTAAAACGTATAAAGTATTGGTTGATCGAAAAGAAGGGGGATATTATATTGGTAGAACAGAGTTTGATTCTCCAGAGGTTGATAATGAAGTTTTGGTTTCAGATGATACACCACTTAGATTAGGCGATTTTGCGAATATTACAATCGATAGTGCCGAGGAATTTGATTTATATGGAAAACTTG
>CAZVFE010000025.1:7236-11992 GCA_964626405.1 uncultured Cytophagales bacterium
AGTTACGATTTGTTCAAAATTGAATAATGGGTCATATTAAAACAGTTCCAATGTATAAGGTGACCATTCGCTTTGGATGGCCAGCCTACAAGATAAAAGATTGCTTCTTTAGCTTCTTGCAATCCCATAAATCCTACTGTTGTAGCCATCACACCGGCAGTATCGCAATCGGGGATTTCTAGTCCTTGCGGAGGATTCGGATAAATGCTTCTGTAGGTTCCACTTTTATTATTTTCTCCATGAATCCTTCCGTTTAATAAGGCAATTTGTCCCTCCCAGGCATATAATCCCGCATAAATCCAAGGTTTATCGAATTGGCAACAAATATCATCGATGATATAGCGGATAGGAAAATTATCTGTACAATCTATGAGGATATCAATATCTTGAATATATTTTTCTAGGATAGTTCTTTTGGCAAATTCATTTTCATAATGAATTTCAATCGAAGAATTTAAGGCTTTTAGTTTTTGGGCTGCAATTTCAGCTTTAAATTTTCCTATTTCTGACTCTGAAAATAAAGCTTGTCGCCCCAAATTCGAACTTTCAATTTTATCTCCGTCTAAAATAATGATTTTCCCGATGCCCGTCATGGCCAAATAGGGTAAAGCTGCATTGGCTAATCCTCCTGCACCTATTACTAAAACGGTAGAATTGGCGAGGATAGACTGTTCCTTTACGGTCCAATTGCTTAATTGTAATTGTTTATGATATCGGTTCATTTAGAGTAAGGACAAAAAAAAGCCCCTTGGGTTTCAAGGGGCTAATTTCTTAAATTTTTATTAAAATTACACAGTAAGTGTACCTTTTTTCGCTGCTTTGATTAAAGTTGCTTCAAAACCATTCTTATTGATAGTTTTGATTGCTTTAGCAGAAACCTTCATTCTTACCCATACGCCTTCAGATTCTAAGAAAAACTTCTTAGTTTGAAGATTAGGATAGAATTTACGCTTCGTTTTATTATTAGCGTGAGATACGTTATTTCCCACTTGTGTCTTTTTTCCAGTAATTTGACAAACCTTTGCCATGATCTCTTGCTTTTAATGTTAATAATTTGGACTGCAAAATTAAGGAAATATTTTAAAATTTCAAATTCGCAATCAAAATATTTATTTTATTTTAAGTCGTAATAAATTCATATCGGAAGTAATAAACAAATATTGGCCTTTATCTCCACCAAAAGCGACATTTGAATTCGCATTATTTGTTTCGATTCTTCCAAGTAATTTTCCTTCTTTTGAAATAATTAATACTCCACCCGGGCCAGTTGCCCAGATATTTCCTTTTTTATCAATTTTTAATCCGTCGCCCGATCCTCTAAATCCTTGTTTTACTAAATCCATTCCATTAAAAAACAGGCTAGGTTCTCCTAAATTTCCATCTGCCTTAATTGGAAATGCATTCCAGATAATCGCTTGAGGGTCCGATTGCGCCACAATCACCGTTTTTTGGTCGGGCGTGATGGCAATTCCATTGGGTCTTGTCATTTTATCATATTGCAGGATTAATTCTCCCTTTTTTGTAATACGATAAACCCCTTGAAAATCCAATTCTTTTGCGACCTCTGGTTCACCCCGTTTAGGTAGTCCATAGGGAGGATCCGTGAAGAAATAATCTCCTGATTTTGTTTGAATTAAATCATTTGGAGAATTTAATTGTTTTCCATTATAAAGGTGAGCAAGTGTTTTTTTCTTATCCGGATTATCGAATGGCATTTCCGCAATTCTACGATCCCCATGTTCACAAGAGACCAGATTTCCTTTTGCATTGATAATTAAACCATTTGCCCCTGGTTCTCCAGAATAATAATCCTTCCCAGTATAACCGGCTGGTTTTAAGAAAGTGGAAAGTCCGTCTTTTTCATTCCATTTATAAATGATATTTTCGGGAACATCAGTGAAAAGCAGCGACTGAAATTTTTCAACCCAAACAGGGCCTTCCGACCAAGTAAAGCCCTCTGCAACGATTTCTGGTTGGGAATTTGGGTCCAAAAGTTCATTCAATGCGGGGTCTAGGACCACAATTTTACCAATTGTTTTATAAGAATTTTGTGCTATAATTCCTGTAGAAAGGAATAAGAGGGAAATTAAGAGATATTTTTTCATTGTTTAAATTGGAAATTAGAGTAGAATATAAATTTAATGATAAATTTATAAATTAGTTTAATCTTATAAGTTAGAGGTTTGAAAAATTCCTTTAATTCGATTAAATTTATGGGTGGGTGGTGGTGGCATTTCCCGTTTAAATTTAAAATAATAAACCCTCCAATTTTGAAATTCTCCCCCCAAAAAGCCAAATTACAAGTCATTGAAATTCTTTCGCCAATCTATGGATTAGAAGAAGCAAAAGCCATTGCTAATCGTTTATTGATCTTGCATTTTAATATTGCTTTAATAGATATCCTTACCGATAAATCCCTTGAACAACCCGATAATTGGGAGGAAATCCTATTTCGCCTCTCTAATGGTGAACCTTTCCAATATGTAATCGGAAAAGAATTTTTTCATGATCATATCTTCAAAGTAAACCAAAATACCCTTATCCCTCGTCCAGAAACCGAGGAACTCGTAGATTGGATTCTTGAAGATAATAAGACCGATGGTTTGAAAATATTGGATATCGGGACAGGTACTGGAGCAATTGCAATTAGTTTGTCTGATAAACGAAAAAACTGGGAGATTCATGCCTGGGATATTTCAGAAAAAGCCTTGGAAATTGCAAATATGAATGCTGAAAATCTGGGAGGAGAGATTCATTTTCAAAAAATGGATGCCTTGGATATAAAGAGCGAAGAAAAATTTGATATCATTGTTTCCAATCCACCTTATGTGGCAAATTTTGAAAAGAAAGATATGGAAGCTCATGTTTTGAATTATGAGCCCCAATTGGCCTTATTTGTTGAAGATAATGACCCTTTGTTATTTTATCGAAAAATTATCGAATTTGGAATTACATCCCTAAAACCTGGAGGAAAGATTTATTTTGAAATAAACCCTTTGTTTAAAGATGAATTAGAACAACTTGCGGAGATCCATAATTTTTCATCCTTAATAAGAAGTGATTTTAGAGGTAAGGAAAGGATGATGAGAATCCAATAGTTTTGAACTAAAATTAAAAAAAAATCGTTATATTAATGTAACAATAGTTTTAACACAATGAAAAGAAACACAATTATTATTCTAGCCGTTTTAGCGGTTTTAGTATTTTGGGGAGTTGGATCTAGAAATGGAATGGCTACTGCCGACCAGGGCGTACAAGCAGCATGGGGAAATGTTCAAACTGCCTACCAACGTAGAGCTGATTTGATTCCAAATTTAGTGAATACAGTGAAAGGCGTTGCTAATTTTGAACAAGAAACTTTAACGCAAGTCATTCAGGCAAGAGCAAGTGCAACTCAAATGAAAGTAGATGCAAGTGATTTATCTCCAGCAAATTTACAGAAATACCAGGCAGCTCAGTCTTCCCTTGGTGGAGCCTTATCAAGATTAATGGTAGTGGCAGAGCGTTATCCTGAATTAAAAGCAACAGCAAATTTCTCTGAATTACAAGCACAATTAGAAGGTACAGAAAATAGAATCAAAACAGAAAGAGATAATTTTAATTCTGCCGTTCAGGCCTTCAATAATAAAGTTGTCACATTTCCAAACAGTTTGATTGCTTCGTTTTCTGGATTTACAGTGAAAGGATATTTTGAAGCAGATGCAGGTGCAGATACTGCTCCAACAGTAAATTTTGAATAATGGCCCTATTAGAAAAGGACTTAGAAGTAAAAATCTTACAATCCATTAAGGAGGCAGAATTAAAAACCTCTGGAGAGATTCGCCTTCACGTAGATAAAATATGTGAAGGCGATCCTGTTTTAGTTGCCCAAGATTGGTTTTACCAATTAGGCATGGATAAAACAGATCTTCAAAATGGAGTATTATTTTATTTGGCCCTCGAAAGTAGAAAGTTTTCGGTAATTGGGGACAAAGGCATTGATGCCAAGGTACCAGATGATTTTTGGAAAAAAATTATCGACGATATGGTACCCCTATTGAAGGAAAATAAATTAGTGGATGCCATGGCTTTAGGCATTAAACGTACGGGGGAGGCTCTAAGCCAATATTTCCCTTATCAATTAGACGATATAAATGAATTATCAGACGAGATTTCATACGGTGAGGAATAAATTTTTCATTTTAATTTTTGCCTTGGTTCAAACCTTTTCGGTGGTAGGACAAATTTCAACTCCTACAACTTTAGTGGTAGACCAAGCTGATTTATTAAATCCCGAGGAGGAAGCAAGATTAGAAAGGAAATTGGTGGATTATGATGATTCAACCTCTACCCAAATAGCCGTGGCATTGATAAAAAGCCTTGAAGGAAAAGATTCTTTTGATTATGCCATGGAGCTTGCGAAAGAATGGGGCGTTGGTCAGGAAGGAAAAAATAATGGAGTAGTGATTTTAGTCTCAATGGGAGACAGGCAGATTCGGATTGTAACAGGAAGGGGGGTAGAAGCCGAATTGCCAGACGCTATTTGTAAGAGAATCATTAATAATAAAATTACACCTAATTTTCGAAATGGGGCCTATTATCAAGGTTTGGATGAGGCTACTACTGAAATGATTGATCGATTAGAGGGTAGATTTGTAAATAATGAAGAAAAAGAATCAGGAGGAGGTTTTAAACCCCTAATTTTTTATATCCTTATAATTTTAATTATTACCTTTATCAATGCAAGAAGAAACAGAGGTGGAAAAGGAGGAAGAGG
>CAZVFE010000025.1:12092-24065 GCA_964626405.1 uncultured Cytophagales bacterium
CGGTAGCTTCGGCGGTGGAGGAGCAGGAGGCTCTTGGTAATTCGTAACCCGTAACTCGTAGTTCGTAATTCGTAGTTGTTAAAAATGGATAATATTCAAAAAATTAAGGAAAATTTAATTCAGGCAAAGGACTTGCTGGAAGCAGTTATTTTGGATGAGGAATTATTATTAAAGATAGAGGAGGCTGCTGATATTATGGTTGAGGCAATCAAAGAAGATAAAAAAATAATTTCCTGTGGAAATGGTGGTAGCCATTGTGATGCTATGCATTTTGCAGAAGAATTATCCGGTAGATTTAAAGAAAATAGAATTTCCTTGCCTGCAATGGCTATATCTGATCCCTCACATATTAGTTGCGTAGGAAACGACTTCGGCTTTGATTTTATTTTTTCAAGATTTATTGAAGGCCTTGGTAAAAAAGGAGATGTTTTATTGGGTATTTCAACTTCTGGAAATTCGAAAAACATTATTCATGCCGTGGAGGCTGCTCAGAAAAAAGGAATGAAAGTCATTTTATTAACAGGGAAAGATGGCGGAAATCTCGCCCAATATGATACCTGTGAGGTAAGAATCCCCCATTTTGGATATGCTGATAGAATTCAAGAAATTCATATCAAAATAATTCATATATTTATTGAACTGATTGAAAATAAAATATTTAAATAATTACCGATTTTTGATTATTTAAAAACCACTAAACAATATTAAATATGCCTAAAATTATCAAACCGCTAAAGGGGGAAAATAGTGATTTTCCTTTTCAAAATGATTCATTATTATTTGAATTAATTCAAAATGGCTTGAATATTAGGAAATCTGGAGATTTTTCAAACATTCATGAAAATACTTATTTAAGAGATTTGCCAATACCACAGATTGTTTTATTCGACGCCCTAGCGAATGATTTTCCCTTAGTGCAATGTCCACAAGCCTATTTAAATGATTTTTATCGAATTATGGTGGAAGCCCATACTTCCATTCAGATCCTCGATTTGGGCATTGGGAGAGGATTTCAAATGGGGAGATTATTGAAAAATTTAAATGGATTAAATTTAAAAGTGGTTCGTTTAATAGGAACAGATATTTCTAAGGATGCCATAGACTTTACTTTTCAAAATCTTCGAAAATTAAAAGATCAATTGGATTTTGAATTGGAACTTCACTTATTTGCTCGTCCTTTTGAGGAATTAAATCAAGATTTTTTTAAGGAAAATATCCTTTCTGATCCACTAATCATCAATGCATCCCTTTCTTTGCACCATATTCGAAATATTGAAAAAAGAAATTTTATTATAAAAATGATTGGAGAATTAAAGCCTTTGGCTTTTGGCTTAATTGAACCCAATGTCGAATCTTTTCAAACCAATTTTGGGGATAGGTTTAACAATATTTCTTACCATTTTGGTGCTTTATTTCAATATATTGATGGATTAAAATTAAGTAAAGAAATTAGGGATGGAATAAAAAGATTTTTGGGAAATGAATTAATTGATGGGATTGCTTACCCAGATGATATTCGTTGTGAGAATTACGACCCAATTTATAAATGGTATAAAAACTTCCTAAATTATGGTTTAAAACCAGTTCATCTTCCTGAAATCATTGAAAACCATCTATGTCTAGATAATATAGAATTAAAATATTCTAATTCTGGATGTGTGGAAATTGATAGTTTTAAAGTGCCTTTATTGGGAATTTTAACCTTGTCCACCTAATTCCCTCCAAAATGCTTTCATTGAATCAAACTATTTAGTGAAATTATATTTAAGATTTAGAAAAAATATGGTGCCATATTGATTGAATTGACTTGATCCATGCGTAAGTATTCTATATTTTCCATTGAAAGTTAAACCATTTTCAATGATTTTTACTTGGCTAGGGTCATTTAAAATAGATTTACCTGTTTCATCTAAGGCTTCAAATTCTCTAATTGGAAGACGGTTAAACAGATTATTGACTGTAATACCAATATTTAATTTATTCTGGTAAAAATCCTTTGAAATGGTAAGGTCATTAATCATATTCGGTATAAATCTCATTTGAATATGATTAAAAGCCTCGCCAATATCAGAAATATTTCTCCAAATTGTTTCTCCTATCAGGGTGGATGTAAAATTAAATGACCAATTATTTATTTGATAATCCAATCCTTGAATCCATTTATAATTTGGTCTAATGGTTGTAAATAGCGATTTTGTTTCAGGATTAATTAATTTTATTCCTTCATCATCTAAAAATTTGCTTTGACTTATTTCTCCTAAGACCTTGCGGTTAATATTCGTATTCCCTGCTAAACTAATGTCTAAATAGCCATTTCCTAATTTGATATTTTTATAGGAACTAACGAAATCAATTCCTTCATTTAGGGTATTTAAACCATTGGTAAAGAATTGCATTTTTTGGATATTAAAGGAATTAAAGATTTCATATAATCTTGAATTTGTATTAAGAGGTTTATTAATTGCAGGGATTAAAATGATACGATTATTTATTCTTATTGAATAAAAATCCGCCGTAATTTCAAAATTAGGATTTATCTTTGAGGTTAATCCGAATGATAAATTCACAGAATTTTCAGGACTTAAAGGATTTATTCCAAGGGTTTTTAATACATTGGAATTATTTCTGAATAAACCTTGAATAATTACATTTCCACCTGAAAATGTATTAGTTATAGCTTGTAAATTCGCTTGTTGTAAGCTTGGAGCCTTAAATCCCGTTGAAATAGAACCTCTAAAAGATATTTTTTTATCGACTATATCTTGAAGTATAGAAAATTTTCCAACCAATGCATCTCCAAAATCACTATATTTCTCCATCCGAGCGGTAAAATTTAGAGATCCATTCGACCTATAATTCCAATTTAAATCACCATATAATCCGATATTGTTTCGATCAAAATTTCCTGCATTTTCAGGATTATGGCCTGGATAGGAATTCGTGCCTTCCCCTTCATAGGATTTGGGTTCTCCAGTTATAATATTGAATTTTTCCAATCGTATTTCAGAACCCAATCCTACTGAAAGGTTATTTAGGATACTTTTTGAAAAATCTGCATTCAATATATAATTGTAAAAGGAATATCCACCACAATCAAAGGAAGTTGGGGAATTTGCCTGCAAGGTACGATTGATAGAATTATTTACGAAAATATGAATGCTTGATCCCCCAGTAGTAAAGGAATAATCCTGATTCCATCCTTTTCTTTTATTTTTTAAACCTACCGTAGTATTGAAATCTAATAAGGGCCCTTCAAAGGTAGGTAAGTAGCCGATATAGCCATGATAGATCCCCCCTAGGCTTGTATAATCTTTTTTGTTTGGATCGGTGGTATGGAGTAATCCAAAATCTATTCGATTATAAGGGGCTCGGTAATTTGCATAACTTATAAAGTATCTATATGAAAAATTTCCGTTAGCATAAATTTCAGCTCCAGAAATTAGTTTTCCTGAACCATAATTTACAGAGGCTCTAAAAGTTCTAGAAGAACCCGTTCCATTTCGGTTAAGTCCAGTAGGATAATCTTGTAAAAATGCTCGAATACCTGCATCTTTTTCAGGTGTACCCCCAAAGGTTCTAATTTCACCATCCGCATTTACAAGTCCATTTCGTTCTTTGGGTGTTTGATGTACATATTCTAAGGTATAAAGGAAATAGCCATTTTTTCTAAAATTCCTCCCTGAACTAAAGCTAAGATCAGAAATAAAACCATCTCCTTGAGAAGTAATTTGATTGGAAAAACGGAGTGAGCTGAATTTAAATTTATCATTCAATTTTATATTTACTACCCCTGCAATTGCATCTGAACCATATTGGGCGGAAGCACCATCTCGTAATATTTCTATACTTTTTATGGCATCTACAGGAATAGAGGAAAAATCAGAAGCTGTTTCTCCTGTAGAAGGTCCTGATGTCATATAAATTTGAGCAGCAAAATTCTTCCTTTTCCCATTGATCAATAATAAGGTTCTTCCTGATCCTTGTCCCCTAATATCTTGAGAATCATAAAAAGAAGCGGCATCCGAGACAGATGCTTGGGTGGTATTAAATGAAGGTATCCGATATTGCAAAGCCTGGCCAAGTTGGAAGGATTGTCCGGTACTGGTGATATCCGATAAATTGAGGTTGTCAATGGGTAGGGCAGTCCCAACTGCTGATCTTGGTTGGGATCTTTGTCCCACTACCATAACCTCTTCCAATTGATTATTAGCTGGTTTTAATTGAAAAATATAGGGTTTTCCTTCATTATCGGTAATTTGAATAATTTTTTCAAAGAATTCATATTCAATATTTGAAATTTTGATTTTATGGGTTCCGATCCGTAGATTCAAACTGAAATTCCCATTTTCATCCGTTGTAGTTCCGATATTTCCTGCCTGAATAATCGAAAAAGGAATTCCTTTTCCTGTGGAATCCACTATTTTACCAATAAAATTTTGCGAATATGCAAAGGATATAAACAATAAAAAGCCTAGGGTTAGGATAATTTTTTTCATTTTTTAGTGGTTTAATATTTTTGAGACACGAGCCCTCGTGTCCCAATTATTTAATAATCATCTCCATCATCTTCATCTCCCATTACGACATCAACCATTTTATTGAAGAAATTTTTAAAAATGGGCTTTCTAGGTTCTTTTTCTGGAGTATTTGCATTTGCGGGTCTGTCCATTGGTTTTTTAACAGTAGGAACTTGGTCCTCAATTTGCGGATCCTCTTCTTGTTCTATTTCTTCTTCCTCATGAATTTCCTCATTAATATTCATTTGGTTGATTAATAATTCGCTTAATCCAACTGCTGTTGCAAATATTGGATTATTAATATCTTCTTTAATTTTAAGCGTTTTTGCTTGAATGGAAGTTTCTCCAATGCGACAATCTAAATTGGTATATTTAGTAAGTAAATTATTGATATAAGGTAATTGCGCTCCTCCCCCTACTAATACAATGCCAGATTTAAAATCTCTTGGAGTACCTACACGTTTAATTTCTGCTAAAATATTTGCTGCTAATTCCTTGATTCTTTCCTCAATAATAATCGCTAAACTTCTAGCTGAAATAGGATATGGCGCTCTACCTGCTATTCCAGGAACCATTATCACCTCATTATAATCTACTTCCTTGCTTAGCGCTGAGCCAAATTTTATTTTAATTGTTTCAGCATGGTGGGCTGATATATTTAAACCAGCAATTATATCTTCTGTTATTCTATTTCCTCCCCAATTAATAACCTTCGCACCTTTTAATTGATTATTTTTATATAGCGAAACCTCTGTCAAACCACTTCCTAAATCCAATAAAATAACTCCCTCACTTTTTTCTTCATCACTAAGGATATTCGAACTTGAAGCAATTGGCCCAAAACTTATTTTTTTCTTTTGAAAACTAAATTCATTAATCTTTGATATAGTATCCTTCAAAATATCCATTTTCTCATTGTCACAAGTAATAAATAATACCTTGGAAAAAATAGTAGATCCAATTAAACCCACTGGATCATTTGTTTCTGGATTATTATCTATTTTAAACGAAATGAATAATTGATGTAAAATAGGATTTTCGTTATTGTCGAATGACTCTCTGGAATCATTCAATATTTGAAAAATTTCTCTTTCTGAAATAGGCTGACGATTATTGATTCTTTCCTGGCGATGCTCAAAAAAATGAAACTTAATATGTTGACCCGTAATATTCGTTGATAAATGTAAATCAGAATGTTGAATATCTAAGTCGTGCGTTAGGCGTCTTAGGACCTCTGAGATTGATTTTACAGTTTTATTTACATTATAAATCTCTCCCGATAGAATTTGGTCTCCATTTTCTAATTGTTCGGAAGCAATTATTTCCATCCCGTTTTCACCAAGAGATTTCGCTAATACTGCTTTGATACTTGAACTGCCTAAATCTAATCCTAGGACGTAACCGTCTTTCATAAAGAATTTTTATTTTAAAATTAAGGATTTTGGAGAAGATAAAAAATACTTAAACTAAATTATTCGCAGACAATTTGATTTTTAAATCGGAGTTTTACTGTAGTATATTTATTCCAGCCTTCTGCGGGGATAATTCTAGTATAAAAAACAGATAATTTTTCAAATTTTTTCTCAATATTCATTGGTCTTCCAAACTCAATTTTAGTTTCTCCAATTGTTGGTATCATGGTAATTGATCCATCACGGTGAATGATTAATTCTGCTATTTGTGATTTCCAAAATTCATTATTTGAAATGTATTCAAATAATTTAACATACGGAAATAGTTTTTTCGACTTAAAATCTTGAATTTTTTGATTGAAAAAATTTCCTGAAACAACCAAAACCCTTGGTGTATATAAATCACTAATATTCAATAAATCTCCTTCTGAAGTGATATATTGATCTTTTTTTGCTTTATTTAATTGTGTAGACCATAAAATTCTTGCTAAAGGAGTGAATTCCTTTACATTACAATATAAGGTGCCGTCTAAATCATAATGTGCCTCGCAATTGCTAACAAATGGAATGGATTCCACTCTTTTTTCAATAGAACCTAATTTCAGATCCCGCATTGGTTTGCCAATTAAAAATAAACTTCCATTTCCATTGATGACAGTTTCTATATCTTTTTTGGCCAACATAGGTTTTTCATATTCAGAAATTTGATTAATCTGAATACTTTTTACTGAAATATTATCGTGTTTTACTTCAGCAAATACAATTGCTGATACCCAAAGAATAATCATCAAGGATATTCCCGCTAATTTTTTCAAAAAAGGAATATTTTTAATTTTCACTTATTCCAAATTCAATTTTAAAGGTTCAATAATTGTATCTATATCTCCGGCTCCTATTGTAACCAATAATTCAGGTTGGTTTTGAATTAATTTTTCAACAATATTTTCCTTCTTTTCAAGAAATTTATTTTTTAAATTAATTTTATTAAATAGCCATTCTGAATCTATTCCAGGAATTGGTAATTCTCTTGCAGGGTAAATTTCCAACAAATATAATTCATCTGCCAATGATAAACTAGTGGCAAATCCCTCAGCAAAATCTTTTGTTCGAGAAAATAAATGTGGTTGAAAAACGGCAGTTAATTTTTTCTCAGGATAAAGGCTTTTTACAGATTTTAAAAAGGTTTCAATTTCAGTTGGATGATGCGCATAATCATCAATATAAATGATTTTCGGACTTTCAATGATATATTCAAATCTTCTTTTTACGCCTTTAAAAGATTCGATACCTGCCTTGATTTGTTCGGCATCAAGTCCTTGCGTTATTGCCAAAATACCTGCAGCTAAAGC
The DNA here is from genome assembly GCA_964626405.1 of uncultured Cytophagales bacterium. Taxonomy (GTDB): domain Bacteria; phylum Bacteroidota; class Bacteroidia; order Cytophagales; family Spirosomataceae; genus CAZVFE01. The sequence goes on from CAZVFE010000025.1 coordinate 19,371, forward strand.
ATTTTCAATATTATGGTAACCTGGATTTTGTAATTTAATTCCTTTTATAATTTGATTCTCAAAATGCCAATCGTAGGTCATTTTATGATTCTCTATTCGAATATTTTTTGCCTGATGCATGCCTTGGTTGATTCCAAAGCTAATTTTTTTTCCTGAATAAGGTAAATCTAAACCATCTCGATAAGCCAATATTCCCCCTTCCTGAATATTCCCCACAAATTCTTGGAAAGATTTAAGAACTTGTTCATTTTCTCCATAGATATCCAGGTGATCCGGATCAGTGGACATAATAGCGATATGTTTGGGGTATAATCTTAAGAATGAACGGTCATATTCATCTGCTTCCACTACACCAACAATATTTTCTTTTCCCTCATTTGCAATAAAATTAGATTGATAATTTTGGGTAATTCCACCTAGGAAAGCAGTAACATTTATTTTGTTGAATTTAAGGATATGAGAAAGCATGGAAGAAGTTGTTGTTTTTCCATGGGTTCCTCCCACCGCCAGGGTAGGTATTTCTCTGGTAATCCATCCTAAAATTTCAGATCTTTTATAGATTTGGATTCCTTTTTCAATTAAATAGTTTTTTTCAATATGATTTGAAGGAATTGCAGGTGTAAAAATTACTAAATGCTCTTGAGGTCTTTCCAATATTTCTTTTGGAATAAATTCGATTGAATCCTCGAAATGGATTTTCATCCCCTCATTTTCTAATGTTTTGGTAAGGCTTGTCGGGGTTTTATCATAACCCTCTACAATAATTCCATTAAACTTAAACCAACGTGCTAAAGCAGACATCCCAATTCCCCCAATTCCGAGGAAATAGACAGATTTTAAATCTTGAAGGGAAACAGAAGGAATCATTTTTTATTGATAGTTTGAATAATATTTTGGCTTATATTTTCTGTTGAATCAGGTTTTGCAAGCTTATAGGCATTTTGGCCCATGCTTTCCAATTTCTTTTTATCATCTACTAAAGTTAGTATTTCTTTCCATAAAACCTCTTTTGCACGATTGTCAGGAACTAAAATAGCAGCCCCTTCTTGCACTAAAACCTTCGCATTTTCTGTCTGGTGGTCTTCAGCAGCATTCGGAAAAGGAACCAAAATAGATGGTTTAGCAGCCAAACATATTTCAGAAACAGAGAGTGCTCCAGCTCTTGAAACAATTAAATCTGCTGCGGCGTAGGCTTTATCCATTTCATAAATAAAAGCTGAACAATAGGCCTTTAATTCTGTTCCTTTTAATAATTCCTTAGCATCTTGTTCAAAACTATTTCCTGTTTGCCAAATTAATTGAATCGTCTCTTTAGGGATATTTTTTAATCCTGTGGCAATGCTTTGATTGATCGTTCTAGCTCCTTGGCTTCCTCCAATGATTAAAATAGTTAACTTGTCTTCTTCAAGCTTGAAATGCCCTAGACCTTGTTTCTTGGTATTATTATTCGAAATTAAATCTTTTCTTACAGGATTTCCCGTCCAAATTATTTTCTCTTGTGGAAAGAATTTTTCCATATTAGGATAGGCAACAAATATTTTTTCCGCCTTTTTTGCAAGAAATTTATTGGTAATTCCAGCAAAGGAATTTTGTTCTTGAATAAAATAAGGGATATTCATTAATCTTGACAAAATTAGGATAGGACCGGATGCGTAGCCTCCAAATCCTATTACAGTATCTGGTTTGAAATTTCGAATTATTGCAGAAGCTTTCAACAAGCTGCTGATTAATTTAAAAGGAAAATTAATGTTTTTCCAAATATGTGAACGATTGATTCCTGCAATGGGTAAACCAATAATTTCAAAACCAGCCTTAGGAACTTTCTCCATTTCCATCTTGCCTTCTGCACCTACAAATAAAATTTGTAGTGAAGGGTTATGTTTTTTTAAAGATTCCGCAATAGCAATTGCAGGGTAGATATGTCCACCTGTTCCTCCTGCTGAAATTATGACTTTATTGATATTCAATTTCCTAAGATTTAACTTCGTTTAATTCAAATTTATTTTTGTCTTCTGAAACCGAAAGAATCAGGCCAATTGAAATAGCCGTAAATAGGAGAGAAGTACCACCGGCTGAAATCATTGGCATGGGTTGACCGGTTACTGGACCAAAATCTACGGAAACAAACATGTTTACAAATGCTTGAAAAACAATGGAGGAGGTGAGCCCCGCGGCGAGTAATCCCCCGAAGGGTTTACTGGCATATTGCACGGATCGGGCACCTCGATATAAGAACCAGAGATAAATTAGGGGTAATAATAGTCCTCCAATTAATAAGCCATACTCTTCAATGATGATAGCAAAAATAAAATCTGATTCAGCTTGGGAAAGGAAATAACGTTGTTGACTTTTTCCAGGACCTTTTGGGCTCAATCCTCCCGTAGCAATGGCGAAAAGGGAACGGTAAATTTGGTAATCTTCCCCAATTTTTTGATCAAGGCTTACTTCTTTATTTCCTGTTCTTGCAGCAAAATTTAGAATTCTATTTTTTACGGTTTGTGCTCTTTGGCCTATCCCTAAAAATACAACCATACTACCTAAAATCATAAATACACCTATAATCTGAACAATTTGTTTATAGGGTACACGACCAAAATACATTAATACAATGCTTGAACCTAATACGAGTATGGAAGTTGAGAAATTGGATAACATAATAAGGAAACAGGTAATCCCGATTTTCAATACCATTTGAATAAAATAGGCATTATCATATACCTTTAAATCTGAACTTTGTCTGGATGAAAAATCTCTTGCTAAACTTGCCGTAAGGGCTAATTTAGCCATATCCGAAGGCATAAATGAAATAGGTCCTAGTTCAATCCATCTACTCGCACCTCCTTTGGCACTTCCAAATAAATAAGCGATTAGGATTAATACCCATGAAATTAAAAGTGCGAGATGCGCTAATCTTCCTAATTTCAAATAATTCGATCTTGAAAACCAAGAAATAATGAAGAAGGAAAGAATCCAAATCGCGAAGGTTTTTGCAAAACCTGTGATCGGATCAAGAGCAGAATTCATTACCATTCTCCCTTTTGCAGAAAATTGTACTATTAGTCCACCAATATTTAAAAGGATGACGATAAACCAAATTTGATAATCTCCTTTAAAATATTTTTTTGTGAAATCATTAATTTGATTTTCCATTGATGAATTCTTTTACTAGTTCTTTAAATTTATTTCCTCTGTCTTGATAATTTTTAAACAAATCAAAACTTGCACAAGCTGGAGATAATAAAACGGTATCTCCTGGTTGGGCATTTTTGATTACGGTATCAAAGGCTTCTTTCAAAGAAGAAGTTGAATACTGAGCTATTGAATGATTTTTGTAAAAATTTACCAAGTTTTCATTATTGGTTCCCATAAAAACTAAAGTTTTTACACGGTTTTTTACCAAATCATCAATTTCTCGATAGTCGTTTCCTTTATCTACTCCACCAAGTATTAAAATTATATTATTTTTAAAGCTATTCAAAGCATAAAAAACAGAATCTACATTGGTAGCTTTAGAATCATTAATAAATTTAATTGAATTCCATTCTCCGCATTCCTCTAAACGATGGGGATCATTCTTGAAATTAGGAAGGGCTTCAAGGATTTGATGATTAGAAATGCCTAAATATTTTGCCGATAATACAGCTGCAGCAACATTTTTTGCATTATGAGGACCCTTTATTGGTAGGATGTTTTGGTCAATTGTGCAATCTCCTACCAGGATATAATCTTCGGTAATATAGGCAGCTTGAGAAGGATCTTGAATGCTAAAATATTTTACTGGAGCCTTAACTAAATCCAAATAATTTATAGATACAGGATCTTCTTTCCATAAAATCGCCAATTGGTTTTTAACCTGACTTTGGAAGATTCTAAATTTTGCTTTGGCATAATTTTCAAATTGGTAATTATAGCGATCCAAATGGTCTACAGTGATATTGGTTAATATTGCAATATCTGGGGCAAAATTAAAACAACGGTCTAGTTGAAAGCTCGATATTTCAAGAACATAATAATCATAATTATCTTCAATTACCATTTGTGCAAAACTAAATCCAATATTTCCCCCTAAACCTACATTTAGTCCTGCCTCTTTTAAGAGATGGTAGGTTAATAGCGTAGTGGTCGTTTTGCCGTTAGAACCTGTGATAGCAATAATTTTTGCCTTAGTAAATTCAGCTGCAAATTCTATTTCTGAAACAATGGGGATATTCTTAGAAATAATTTTCTGAACCAAGGGATTTGATTCTGGGATTCCGGGACTAATAATTATTTTATCAGCCTGTAGAATCAATTCTTCAGAATGCTGATTTTCTTCAAAAGCTATATTGTTTTTAATTAGTTTTTCCTTGAATTCTTGACTTAGAATTCCTTTGTCAGACAAAAAGGTATCAAAACCTTTAGAATGGGCTAATAATGCGGCACCAACACCACTTTCACCGCCTCCTAGGACAATAATTTTTTTCACTTATGGAATATATTTAAAAGAAAAACTGATTAAATATAAAGTTAGGAAATTTTATTTGAACTAAGATATTAGAATTCGAGAATATTAGAATTGGAGAATATTAGGGGTGGTGAATATTAGAGTGTTTGTAAGGCTGTTTAGGGTAAAAAAATCGGAGCAATTGACTTACTAAAATAAAGTAGAGGACTACTCTTTTTAGCAAGGCTATTGCTCCGATGATAATATTCTAA
>CAZVFE010000026.1:0-22892 GCA_964626405.1 uncultured Cytophagales bacterium
ATTTTATTGCTCTAAGAGTTCTTAATCTATCCTGATCTTTTGCTCTCATAGCATCCTTTATTCCTTCTTCAATTTTTAATTTTAAACTCATTTCTTAAATATTTTTAATAATTGGTCAATAAATTCTCTATTATTTGATAAACGCGGAACCTTATTTTGGCCTCCTAGTTTGCCTCTATCATCCATCCATTTATAAAAGGTTCCTTTAGGTGCCTTATGAATAATTGGTGTTTTCAAAACCATATCATAAGACCGTTTGGCATCATAATCTGAGTTCAATTCTCTTAATTTTTCATCCAAAATCTTAGAGAATAAGTCAAAATCATTCGGGGGAGTTTCAAATTCTATAATCCATTCATGGCAACCTTGTTTATTCCCCTCCATATAACAAGGTGCAGCAGAATATTCTTTTAGTCTTGCACCTGTATTTAAACATGCAAAGGTAATAGCATTATCTGCATTTTCAATAATTAATTCCTCTCCAAATGCATTGATAAAATGCTTGGTTCTTCCAGAAATTTTAATTCTATAGGGACTTAAAGAGGTAAATCGGATGGTATCTCCAATTTTATATCTCCATAAACCTGCATTGGTACTAATTATCAATGCATAATTTTTATATAATTCTACTTCTTGTAAAGGTATTGCTTCGGCTAATTCATTTCCATATTCATCCATTGGGATAAACTCATAAAATATCCCATAATCTAACATCAATAATAATTCATCGCTTTTTGAAAGGTCATCTTGAATACCAAAAAATCCCTCAGATGCATTATAAATTTCAAGGTAAGATATTTCCGGATTAGGGAATATCTGCTTTTGAAATAATTCCCTATATGGACCAAATGCAACGGCTCCATGTATCATAAATTCAAAATTTGGCCAAACTTCTAAAATATTATTGGCCCCAGTAATTTCTAAAATCTTTTCAATCAAAACGATTGTCCAGGTAGGTACTCCCAATATACTTGTAACATTTTCTTTAGATGTTACTTCTGCCATTTTTTGAATTTTCAAATCCCAATCATTCATTAAAGCCACATCCAAGGAAGGAGTTCGAATTAATTGAGCCCAAATGGGTAGGTTTTTCATAATAACCGCAGAAACATCGCCATACATCGAATGAGAATTCAGTGGATTAGTATCTAAACTTCCTCCAATAGACAGGCCTTTTCCGTCAAATACCTTAGATTCTGGTTTGGCATTTACCAAAATAGTTAACATATCTTTTCCTCCAAGCATATGGCATTCTGCAAGAGATTCCCTAGAAACAGGAATGAATTTTGATCGTGCGTTCGTAGTACCGGAAGATTTGGAGAAATAGGTAATTGGGCTAGACCAAAGAATATTTTGTTCGCCAGCCATCATTCTTTCAATATAAGGAAATAATTCCTCATAAGTAGAAATTGGAACCCGTTCTTTAAACGTCTGATAATTTTGGATGGAAGCATAATCATATTTTTTGCCCCATTCGGTTGGAGATGCAGATTCAATTAATTCTGAAAAAACATTTTGCTGCAGTATTAATGGCTTTTCGTATATCGCCTCAATACGTGGCATTCTTCTTTTTAATATCCAAGAAAGTGTATCTGCAATAAATGTCATTTTATAAAAACTCTTTTGCCCTATTCGGGTAATCCGTTATTACCGCATCCACTCCCCAATTCAAATATTGTTTTATTAATTCCGCTTCATTTATCGTCCATGGAACAACTTTCATTCCTAATTTATGACAATTTTGAATGGTTGATTTATCTAAAAGTTTATAATAAGGGCTAAAAGTATCCGGCAAAAATCCTAGGGCTTCAATGGTTTGTTCCGGACTCATGTCCTCTACCAAAGCAGATAGTTCCACTTTAGGATAATGTTTGTTTTGAATAGCGGTATGCCAAAATTTTAAAACGTTGAAATCAAAACTTTGTAAAATAATAAAGGAAGGGTCGACATTCTCAAATATTATTTTTGAAACTAAATCTGAAAATTCTTCGATATTTCCTGGTTGAGAAACTCCATATTCCTGTTCCTCTGATTTGATTTCAATATTATAATAAATTGGTTTGCCTGTTTTTTTTCGATAGGCCTCTCCCAAAGCCAAAACTTCTTTTAATAAAGGCTTATAGGTTTTCGTTTTTATTTGGTCTGGGAAAAGAGGATTTCCCATGGAACCTGAATCAAATTCTTTAATTTCACTATAATTCATTTTGTATAAATTATAGTCCAACATCTCTTGTTTTGAAACCCCTTCGCCATTCGGTTTAATGCAAAACAGTGAATTCATATAGGGCTCATGGCTCACAACTACTTGCTTATCTTTGGAAATTACTACATCCATTTCCAAAATTTGTACACCTAATTTTAATGCCTCCTCAAAGGCTATAAGGGTATTTTCTGGATATTTTCCTCTAAAACCTCTATGACCTTCAATTTTAATATCTTGTGACATGCCATTAAAAAATAAAATTATACTAAATATTAAGAGAAATAGCTTTTTCATTCCATTCTTTGCGTTTTAAATTCTGGTTTAATGGCTTTTAATCTAGCATAAACTTCTGAATAGATTCTGTTATAATCATCCGGATAGCGGACATAATTTTTTAAAACAGTATTAAAACTAGTAGAATCCACATTATGTCTAAGATATACGTCTTTTTCAAATTGCTTGAATAAGACAATGGAGGAATCCAAATCTCGAAAATGTAAATCATCCACAAAAACTTCTGCCTTGTGTAAATCTACCAAGATTTCTATTACCTTTTCTTCTGTCATTCCTTTTCTATCTATATTCTGAATACAAGAATTTAAAGTTAAAATTCCGAAAAATAGAAAAGTATGAATAATAAAAGCTTTCTGCTTCCTAAATATCATAAGTATTTATAAATTAATCAAAAATAGGTATTTTAGAGGAAATTTCTCTGAATTTTCAAAAAAATGGATATTAAATCCTTCATTAAAAAAGCCAATCAAATTGAAATTAAGGTCCGCACGGCCATTAATTCAAAAATGCATGGCAATTTTAAATCCGTTTTCAAGGGATCAGGTTTAGATTTTAAAAACCTCAGGTTATATCAATATGGAGATGATATTCGTCATATTGATTGGAATACTACTGCGAAAGGGCATGGTACTTTTATTAAATTGTATACAGAAGAAAAGGAACAATCTGTATTTTTTTTAGTGGACTCAAGCGCGTCCCAATTGGTAGGTTCTAAATCAAAGAGAAAATTAGATACGGCAAAAGAAATCATGGCTGTATTAACGATTGCAGGTATAAATGGAGGCAGCCAAATAGGCGCTTGTTTTTATTCTGATAAAAAGGATTTATTAATTTCTCCTCAAGGTGGACAAAAAAATCTTTATAAAATTTTAGGAGAAGTTGCCAATTTTGAAGCAGGAGAAAATGGCACTAACCTTAAAGATGGATTAAAATTTATTTTAAACTTATTAAAAAAGAAAAGTTTAATCATCATTATTTCAGATTTTTTAGACAAAGATTATGAAGACTTGCTAACAGCCGCAAAAAAGAAACATGATTTAATTTTAATTCAAGTTTTAGATAAAAAAGAATTAAATTTTCCGAAGGTGGGTCTCGTACCGATAAGAGATATTGAACGAGATGATTTACAATGGGTAAATACAAATTCAAAAAAGTTTAGAGATTGGCTAAAAGAAGAAATAGAAATAAAAAAAGATTCACTTCAGCGGCTTTGTAAAAAATTAGAAATTAATTACTTGGAAATAGAAACTGGCCAAAATATTATTGGGCCTTTGGTAGGTTTATTCAATACAAGAAATAAATATGGATCAAAATCTTAAATTAAACCATTATTTTCTTGAAAAATCAACTACAGTGGGTAATGACATCCACTATATTCTTACCATTGACCACCCCCAAAATCTTAATTTATTTCTTCCAAAAACGAAAAATTTCTTAGGTGATTTTGAAATTACTAAAAAATCTTATTTTCCTACAAAAACCAATGATAAGGGAATCAGCAAAGATTCTATCATTTATACCTTAAAATTGTTTTCAAACAAAGAGGTAAATTGGCTTGAAATTCCAATTTACAGTTCAAATGGAATAGATTGTACCAAAGTAGAGGTAATACGCGATTCGATTCTTTTAAAATCGTCCTTAAAGGGGGAGGAGTTTCAGTTGGAAAAATATTATCAAACTTTGGAAATAGAACCGCTTCCAACAAAATATAATTATGCCAAAATCCTAGGAATTGGCATTACTGTTTTAATTAGTGCATTAATTATTTATTCATTACTCAAAAAACCTATTCAGAAAAATTTAAATTTATTTTACTGGTGGCGAGAAAACCGAAAATTCAAGAAAAATTTTGAGAGAGAGCTAGATTTAATTAAGACCAAAGAAAATAAATCCGAGTTAATTGGAAAGATCTTTTTAGGTTGGAAGGAATATTTGGAAAAAGTAGGTAATTTACCCATTACTACCTATACCTCTAAAGAGATAATTGAAGAACTACGGTTAAAAAAACGCAAGAAAAATTTGAATAATATTGATGCTGCCATTTATGGTTCAATTTTTAATGAAAACTGTTTAAACGACCTGTCTTTTTTATTTGAAATTTCACAAGAATGGTATCAGAAAAAAATTCAAGAAATTAAAGAAAAATAAATCCATGGGAATTCAGCTAAATATTCTTTCTGGAATTTTTGAAAACTTCAATATTATAAGTTTTGAATATCCCTATTTATTGTATTTAACTATTCCTGTCATTTTGTTTTTCTTCCTAAAAATTCAAAAGAAAAAACAGAAAAAATTAAGCTTAAATTATAGTTTTTCTAGACCAGTCCCGAAAAGTCCGATTTTAAATTTTATCTTTTTAATCAGTCCAATTTTACAATTAATAACGGTATTATCTTTGATATTGGCTTTGTCTAGGCCTTTTAAAACGATTTATCATGAAAAAATTGAACGAGAAGGGATAGATATCATGATAGGCTTAGACATATCTGTTTCAATGAACGAAAATGATTTTAGTCCTACCAGGTTAGAGGTGGCCAAAAACTTAGCAAAGGAATTTATTTTAAAGAGAAAAAATGATAAAATCGGCCTAATTGCCTTTGCGGGGGAACCCTATCTGGTAAGTGCACTTACTATGGATACGAGCTATTTATTTGAATCTATTAGAAATTTAAAAATTGGTTTGATTAAAGAGGAAGGAACGGCCATTGGAGATGCCATGGGGATGTGTTTGAATCAATTACGTAAAGAAGGAGATAAGCAGAAAATTGGAATTCTCATTTCTGATGGAAATAATACCGTTGGTAATTTGGATCCATCCATTTCCTCTGATTTATCCAATTATTTTAATACGAAATTTTATACTATTGCAGTTGGAAGTTACGAAGCAAAATTCGACCAAGTAGACGAAAGTACCTTGTCTTTAATTGCACAAACAACGCAAGGAAAATTTTTTAGAGCTAAGGATGAAAATTCCTTAGAATCTATTTTTAATGAAATTGATCAATTGGAAAAAAGGCAAACAGAAATTGTTCAATGGGAGGAAAAAATAAACTTAGGAGATAATTTCATTATACTTTCCTTTGTTTGTTTTATTATCTTTATAACTTTAAAAATTAGTCCATTTGGAACCATATTAATCGACTAAAATGATTCTATTTCCTAATGCAAAAATCAATCTAGGATTAAATATTCTTCGCAAGAGGGAAGACGGTTTTCATGATTTAGAAACTATTTTTTACCCGATAAACTGGAATGATATCCTTGAAATTCATGAAAGTGACCATTTAGAATTTATTTCAACAGGATTAGAGATAAAAGGAGATCCGGAAGATAATTTATGTTTAAAAGCCTATAGATTAATTCAAAAGGATTTTGGCATTGGTAATGTGAGAATACATTTACATAAAAACATTCCGATGGGAGCGGGTTTGGGGGGAGGCTCAGCCGATGCAAGTTTTACCTTAATTGGCTTAAATGAATTATTCCAGTTAAATTTATCTGAAACTGCATTGTTAAAATATGCGGAAATATTAGGAAGTGATTGTGCATTTTTTATAAAGAATAAACCTTGTTTGGGTTCTGAAAGAGGCAATATTTTAGAAGAAATACCTGTTAGTTTAAAAGAGTATCATATCGTTTTAGTTTATCCTAATGTCTTAATATCTACTCAAAAAGCCTATTCAGGCGTCATTCCAAAAATACCAAAAACATCTCTTAAGGCCCGTATCGTTGAACAAGTAGAAACTTGGGAGTTTTCCATCGAGAATGATTTTGAAATATCTATTTTCCAGGATTTTCCAGAATTGAAAAAAATAAAAGAAATTTTATATGACAATGGAGCGGTTTATGCTGCCATGAGTGGTTCCGGGTCAACCATGTTTGGTATATTCAAATCAAACCCCAATTTGAAAGAAAAATTCCCTAATTATGTTTATTTTGAAACTATTTTAACCCATTAATCGTTTGAAAAGAAAAAGAAGAATATGAATTCTGCAACTATTACCATTTATACTGAAGCAACCCCGAATCCAAATTCAATGAAATTTGTGTTCAATTTTGAATTATTACCAGAGCAAATTAGTTTTGACTATACATCTCCGGCTGATGGTATAACCAAAGAAAAGAATTCTCCCTTGGCGGTGGCTTTATTTGGAATGGAATTTGTGGAAAGAGTGTTTATTACAAGTAATTTCATTACAATTACAAAAAATGAAACTACTTTATGGGAGGATGAAATATTCGGAATAAAACAATTCTTAAAATCTTATTTAGAAGAAAAGAAACCTATATTCATTAATCCTGATTTTGATTCTGAACAAGATAATGAATCGGATCCTATTATTTCAAAAATAAAAGATGCCCTAAATCAATATGTTAAGCCAGCCGTAGAGTCTGATGGGGGAGCAATCAGTTTTCATTCATTTGACCCCGAAACAGGTTTGGTAAAAGTATTACTTCAAGGATCTTGTTCTGGTTGCCCAAGTTCAACGATGACCTTAAAGGCAGGTATAGAGGCATTATTAACGCGGATGATACCAGAGGTAAAAGAAGTAGCCGCAGAAGGAGTATAATTATTCCACTACCTTAAATTTCTTTTTAGCCATTTCCCTTGAATAAGCATTAAAATGCCACCATTCATATTCTATTGGAGTAAAACCTGCATGCAATAAGGTATTCCTTAGAATTAATCTATTTTCATAGGCTTTTTTTGACAGAAGTCCTTTTTCCAACATTTCCTTTTCTTTTTTTGGATAGGCAATAGGATCAAATTGATCAAATCCTGCTCCCATATCTAAGGCCTTTCCATTTTCATCTGCAATGGTTAAATCAATGGCAGAACCATAATTATGAATAGAATGCTTTCTTGGATCTGCAACATATAAGGAGCGCTTTTCATCTGATAAATGACTCAATGTATTCCATAATTCCCATTGAATAGATAATGGCCTACAAGCATCATAAATCAAAAATCGATAACCAGGGTATTTCTCAGACAATTCTCTCTGAGCCTTTTTAAGCATTTTGATAACTGGTTTTTGTAAATATGCATGATTTAAACAACCATAGACATCCTTTTTCATGAAATTATTTGTAGTGGAATAGCGTAATTCAATTAATATTTCTGGAATTTCTTTTTGAACATCCATTAAACCTTGTGAAAGGATTTTTTCTTCTAAATCACAGCCTAAATTTTGGGAATTTCCATAATGAAATCCAAAAGAAAGTAAAAGAAGGAATAATTTTCTTAATTTAGTTATCATAATTTTTACTGAAATAAAACTACAATATAAAATTATTTTCTGATGGCATTAAATAGAATCTGGTATTTCTTCTTCGGAATTTCCTTTATAATTGCCCTAATTCAAACCATTTTCCTGGGAAATACGGAAATATTTAAATTAATTGTAGATGGAATTTTCGATTCCGCCGAAATGGCTATCATGAACATTGCCCTACCATTGGCCGGAGTAATGACTTTTTTTATGGGAATTCTTCAAATAGGAGAAAAAGCCGGAGCAATTCAAAAATTAGCCCAATTAGTAAGACCATTTTTTTCTAGATTATTCCCAGAAATTCCAAAGGACCATCCTGTAAACGGACAAATGATTATGAATTTTTCGGCAAATTTATTGGGCTTAGATAATGCCGCAACACCTTTTGGCTTAAAAGCCATGCAAGGATTACAAGAACTAAACCCAGACCCTAATAAAGCAAGTAATGCACAAATCATGTTTTTAACCCTACATAGTGCAGGGCCTGTTTTAATCCCTTTAAGCATCATGGCCCAAAGAGCCATTTATGGCGCAAATGATCCTTCAGATATATTTATTCCTTGTTTAATCGCAACATTTGTCGCTACCATGTCTGCAATGTTATTTGTAGGTATCAAACAAAAAATTTCTTTTTTCGAACCCGTGCTAATCAGCTGGATTCTAGGTTTATTTTTGTTTATCGGTGGTATTTTATTTTATTTTTCAAGATTAGGACAAGATGAAATTCAATCTATTTCAAAAGTAATCTCAAATGGTATTTTATTCTCTCTTATTGTCGGTTTTATTGGACTGGGCGTTTATAAAAAAATTGATTTATTTGGATCATTTGTGGATGGCGCAAAAGCAGGTTTTGAGACTTCCGTTAGAATCATGCCTTATTTAGTTGGTATGTTAGTTGCAATCAGTGTATTTAGAAATTCTGGAGCCATGGATTTCTTCTCTGATGGTATTAAATGGGTAGTAAACCTAACTGGTTTTGATAATCGTTGGGTAGATGCCTTGCCAACAGCCCTAATGCACCCAATCTCCGGAAGCGGTTCACGTGCTATGATGATTAGCTCAATGGAAACCTTTGGTGCAGATTCCTTTGTAGGAAGATTATCTTGTATCTTCCAAGGTTCAGCTGATACAATTCTTTATGTTATTGCCTTGTATTTTGGATCTGTAAACATAAAGAATATCCGCTATACCCTCTGGGCGGGATTATTTGCAGATATAATGGGAATAATTACCGCAATCTTAGTTGGATATTTATTTTTTGGTTAAATCTATAAATAAATTCCTTCTATTTGTTCTTTATACTTGGCATTTAAAACCTTTCTTTTAAGTTTTAAGGTTGGCGTTAATTCACCTGCTTCTATGGTAAACATTTCACTTAAAAGAATAAATTTCTTTACCTTTTCATATTGGGCAACTGATTCCATTGTTTTGTGCACCTCCTGGTCAAATAATTTTATTACGGCTGTATTTTCAATTAAATCTTTCGTAGAATTAAAATTTATACCATTTTGCTTTGCCCATAATTTCAAGGCTTCAAATTCAGGAACCAATAAAGCTGATGGAAATTTTTGGTTTTCCCCAACTACAATACATTGTTCAATAAATTTAGATTCCTTAAGCTTATTCTCCACCATTTGAGGTGCTACATATTTTCCTCCAGAAGTTTTAAAAATCTCTTTTTTACGGTCTGTGATTTTTAAATATTTTCCATCTACCAATTCTCCTATATCCCCTGTATGAAACCAACCATCTTTATCAATTGCCTCGGCTGTCGCTTCCGGATTATTATAATATCCCTGCATTACAGAATCGCCTTTTGTAAGGATTTCACCATCTTCTGCAATACGAACTTCCATACAATCAATTATCGTGCCTACACAGCCAATTTTAAAATCAGGTGGTTTTACCTTTGATACTGAAATAACAGGGGAAGTTTCTGTAAGTCCATACCCTTCTGCAATTGGTATACCTGCTGCCCAAAATACCCTAGATAAACGTGGTTGTAGTGCTGCTGATCCTGAAGTAATTAATTTAATACTACCACCCAAAGCCTCTCTCCACTTACTAAAAATCAATTTTCCATAAACTGAATAACGAATTTTATCCATGAAGGACAATGATTCCATCGGATCATATTTTAAACCAAATTCAATCGCTCCGAAAAACAATTTCCTTTTTAAACCCTCTAATTCAGATCCCTTGGCAACAATCTTATCAAATACTTTTTCTAATAAACGTGGAACCGTAGCAAAAACATGCGGCTTAACCTCACGAATATTATCCGCAATTGTTTCCATACTTTCAGCATAATAAATACTCACCCGATAATAAAAATACAAGTAAATATTCGTACGCTCATAAATATGACACATTGGTAAAAAACTTAAAGAACGATCTCCTTCCACTAATTCAAAAAAATTACCCCTCACTATTGAATGTACATTCGAAATAATATTAAAATGCGATAACATTACTCCTTTTGGCTTTCCTGTTGTACCAGAAGTATAAATTAAGGTTAATAAATCATTTTTATCTACCTCTGACTTATACTTATCCAGCGTATTAAATTTCGAACTAGAACCTTTTTCTAATATTTCATCCCATTTCTTTTGTCCTGAAATATCATTAAAAGTATAAATTTCTTCAATAGACTTTACAGATTTTCTAGCCTCCAATGCCTTTTCCAATAATTCTTCATTCTCAACAAATACTAATTTTACTTGTGAATCATTGAATATATAAACAAAATCCTCTACCGTAATTGTCGGATAAATCGGAACCGTAACCCCTCCTAAAATTTGAACTGCTAAATCTATAAAATTCCATTCCGGACGATTCCCAGAAATTATAGCTACCTTTTCATTTCTTTTAAAACCTAATTTTAATAAACCTAAGGCTAATTCATGAATTATGTCATAAACCTCAGCAGAAGAATATTCGACCCATTTACCATTTATTTTCTTATTCAGAAAATTTGGAAGGTTCTTTTCCTTTAAGCCTTCTAATAAATCAAAAATACGTAACTGATTTTCCATCTTTTATCTAAAATAAATCTTATAAAAATAAAAAATAATTTAAAAGTATTTATTCACATACATAAATAAAAAACTAAAAAATTTTAAAATGTCTTTTTTATTATTTGTTATAATATACTGTTAATATGTGGATAACTTTATAAGTTATTAATAATCAGTAAATTATATTTTTATTTTTTGAATATTTTATGTGTATTTCTTCTTTATATTAAAGGGATAAGTCTAATATTTTGAATAAATTATGTAACTATTCAATTATATGTTAATGGCTGTTAATAATAAAAGGAAAAATAATGCCCTTTATCCACATTAATTGTTGATAATTATATCCGTTATTTCAAAATAGGATTTAAGTTTAATTTCATTCGGATAGAAAATAATTTTTTCTGGTTTTTTCTTTTCTAAATAATTTCCCTGGTCCCAATATCCATTTTTATTAGAATCCTCTATTACTCTGATGATATAGGTATTTGGTAAAGTGGTTTCAAAAGCAAATTGCCTTTCTGTTATTGTTTGGTACGCTAATTTTTGCGTTTTTGCATCTAAAAGTTGTACAATATATTGGAAACCTTCCTCTGGTCTAGCAATTTGTCCACGAATAATTCCATAAACTTGAGGATCCTCATATTCTAGTTTTAAAATTCCTGCAGAGGTGGAATCTCCATAAATATTAATAAAACTATTCGCTCTGAAATCTATCCAAAATTTCTTTTTCTTAGGGAAAATTTCATTTGGAATAACTAATTTCGTTTGGTCGTAATTAATTTTAAAATTCTCTTTAGAATAGGATTGATAATTCAAACTATCCTCAAAAAATAAAATACTGTCTGGGTTAAAACTAACAAAGGGTAAAGGAAAATTTAAAATTAGGGAATCATTCGGATTCAATTTTCTTTTATTACCAGGATCAATAGTAAAGCTGAAGGCGGCTTTTTCTTTTTCCTTTTTTTCAATAGATTCTCTAAAATAGATTGGTAAATTCAATATGGTATCTCTATCTAGGGAATCAATAATTTTTATTTTTGAAATTAATGTATCAACCCGTCCTTGATTAGAATTAAAAAAAAGAATAGAATTATTTTTTAATCCTTGAAATGCTAATCCTAAACTGTCCTTATTTAATACAATAAATTCCTTATAATTTTTTTTGAAATCAAATTGAATAGATTTAGCATTGACGGTTGTTTTTCCTAATTTAATCGAATCCAAATTTGAATTTGCCAATTTGAAATTATAGGTTTTTTGGTTGGTATCTAAATCGATATATTGATCAGTAATAAAGTCGACAATTTCTTCATTTGGATTATAAATTAAATTTCCATTTTTATCCGTAAAAGCTGCTAGATAATATTTTCCCCAAGCTAAATTTTCCAAATGAAAATTTCCGCTCGTATCTGTTTGGGTGAAATAATAGGGTTTTACTTTATCAATTCGTAAACTATCATTATAGGGATAAAGGCCAACTATGGCTTTTTCAATTTTTTTATCAGTAAATAGATTTTTTACATTTCCCTTTATGGATAAAGAATCTATTTCATTAGAGGTACTAAATACAATTTTAATATTTATCCCTTTATTTCGCTCAGTAGCGTCTTCAATTCCATTCCTGAAATTAAACGTATAAGTCGTACTATCTTTAAGGGCTGAATCAAGGATTAGTTCTACTGATGTAGGTTTTATTTTTGTTTCATAAAAGCCAATACTTGGAGTAACTAATAATTCAGTCCGGAGATTGTTTGTTTTAATATATTCATCAAATTCTAAAATGATTTTATTATCCTTAAAATTCAATGCTTGGTTTTTAGGATAGGAATTGATGATGCTTGGAGGAATAGTATCTTTGTCTCCTCCTGGTGGACTTGCCACCTGTGCACAGCTGGATAGGAAATATTGGTAAGATATTAATAGAATGAAAATCCAAGAAATAATATTTTTTAATGATTTCATTTTACCGTCCCATATGGATTAATAATATAGAGATATCCGATGCAGACACGCCGGAAATCCTGCTGGCTTGCCCTACCGTAGCCGGACGAATATTTTTTAATTTTATTCTAGATTCGGTAGAAAGTGTTTTTATTTTATCATAATCAAAATTAGAAGGAATCGTCAAATTTTCCATGGATTTCATTTTATCCACCATATTTTTTTCCTTATCAATATAGCTTTGGTATTTAACCAAAATTTCTACTTGTTCTAATACTTCCTGATTGTATTCCGTACGCAGAGATTTGATTGGATCAAATTTTAATAAGTCTTCAAAAGATACATTGGATCTTTTTAATAGGGCTAAAATATTTGTTCCTTCTTTTACTTCCGATGTTTCAATTGATACTAAAAAAGGATTTAGTTCCTGTGGTTTAAATTTCAGGTTAGCTAATTTTTCAGTTAACTCTTCTATTTGCTGTTTTTTATCTTGAAATTTTCTCCAGCGTTCTTCTGTTGCTAATCCTAATTCATATCCTTTTTCGGTTAACCGTTCGTCTGCATTATCTTGCCTTAATAAGGTTCTAAATTCTGCTCGTGAGGTAAACATTCTATATGGTTCATCGGTGCCTTTATTGATTAGATCATCGATTAAAACACCGATGTAAGCCTCCGATCTTCCAAGTGTGAATTCAGGCAAATTTTTAGCTTTTCTATGTGCATTTATTCCTGCAATTAGTCCCTGACAGGCTGCCTCTTCATAACCAGTTGTTCCGTTAATTTGTCCCGCAAAAAACAGACCATCTACTAATTTTGTTTCCAATGTTTGCTTCAATTGGGTAGGAGGAAAATAATCGTATTCAATTGCGTATCCTGGTCTAAATATTTTAGCATTTTCAAATCCTGGAATTAGTTTCAATGCTTCAAATTGTATTTCTTCCGGTAGTGATGTAGAGAAACCGTTCACATAGATTTCTACCGTATTCCATCCTTCAGGTTCTACAAATATTTGATGAGATTCTTTATCTGCAAAACGATTTATTTTATCTTCTACAGACGGACAATATCTTGGGCCAAGTCCTTTGATTCTTCCTGCGAACATGGGAGATCGATCGAAGCCTTTTCTTAATACTTCATGGACTTTTTCATTTGTATGAGTAATCCAGCAGGACCTTTGTTCTTGGATCGGTTCTTCTGTCATATAGGAAAAACTCGTTGGGTTTTCATCCCCTTTTTGTTCTTCCATTTTAGAATAATCTAGGGTTCTTCCATCTACTCTTGGAGGGGTACCTGTTTTCATTCTTCCAGACTCAAATCCTAATTTCACCAATTGTTCCGTTATTCCTTTTGAATTAGGTTCAGCCATTCTTCCTCCCCCAAAATTCTTTTCGCCTATATGAATTAGCCCATTTAAAAAAGTACCATTTGTTAAAACAATATTGGAAGAGTAAAACTCCATTCCCATTCTTGTTTTAGCACCTTTTAATTTCCCGTTTTCTACAAGAAGTTCTTCCACTGAATCTTGCCAGAAATCCACATTTTTATTCCCTTCCAATGCCAATCTCCATTCTTCAGAGAAACGCATTCGGTCAGATTGACATCTAGGTGACCACATAGCAGGACCTTTTGAGCGATTCAACATTCTAAATTGGATCATGGTCTTATCTGAAATTATTCCAGACATTCCTCCTAAGGCATCGATTTCTCTTACGATTTGTCCCTTTGCCACACCCCCCATTGCGGGGTTGCAAGACATTTGCGCAATGGTCTGTAAGTTCATGGTAATTAATAATACTTTTGAACCCATTTTACCTGCTGCATAGGCTGCTTCGCAACCAGCATGTCCCGCTCCAACTACAATAACGTCGTATTCTCTTTCCATTTATTTTTGATGTTCCACGTGAAACATTAGATAATTATTAATTTTGAAAGGGCTAAATTTTCTTTTTCTCTCATGATTTCTTTTTCTTTTTCAGTTTTATCCTTAAAGCCTATAAGGTGTAATAAACCATGAGCCATTACTCGGTATAATTCATTTTTCTGAGTATTAAATTTAATACTGTTTTCTTCTACCCTATCATAAGAAATATAAATATCGCCTTCAATTTCATTTTCATATTCTGATAAATCAAACGTGATGATGTCGGTAAATGTTTCATGGTTTAAATATGTTTGATTCATATTTAACAAATAATCGTCTGAACAGAATATATAATTTAATTCTAAGATCTTAAATCCATATTCATTTGCAATTCCTTTGAGCCAATTCTTGAGAACAGTTTTGTTCTTTAAATTTAAACTCACATCTTCTGTATTGAATCGTATCATAATATGGACACAAAATTAATCAATTCAATTAATAACATCTTCAATAAAGGTAATTTTTTCAAGATCATCTTCAATAAGAAATACAAGTACTAAGTCGAACTGAACTGGTCCAAGCCAATGGTTTTTATAGATATAGTTGGAAGCTGCCATTTTGAGGTTTTTCTTTTTCTTTTTGTCAATACTTTCCTCTGGAAAGGAAAAGCCAGATGACTTTCTAGTTTTTACCTCTATAAAATGTAAAAATTGTTCTTTTTTTGCAATAATATCGATTTCATAATGTGAATATTGGTAATTTTTGCAAAGTATTGTAAAATTCTGCTTAATTAGGAATGCCTCAGCTAAAGATTCTCCTTTTTTTCCAAGTGTATTGTGGTCTGCCATGATTATTGTGGTATTAGAGTGAATAATTTTACGAATATGTAGAATTTATTAATCAATAAATTTATATTCTTTCTTTACCCCCATTTTTTTTATCTTTGTCCTGAATAAATTATAAAATGCCAACGAAAGAACTGATATTTTCTGATTGGGGCGAAATTGCCTATAAGGATGCATGGGATTTGCAAGAGTCTTTTTTAAAGGCGAATTCAGATGCAAAATTATTAGCAAGAAAGGAAGGGAATATTCAGGCGAAGACCATTAATTATTTATTCTTTTGTAGTCACCCCCATGTTTTTACTTTAGGCAAATCAGGATCCGAAAATCACTTGCTTTTGAAGGAAGCTTTTTTAGATAAAATTGGAGCCACTTATTATAAAACCAATCGTGGTGGAGATATCACTTATCATGGGCCCGGACAAATAGTTGGCTATCCGATTTTGGATTTAGAGATGTTTAAAACTGATATTCATTGGTACCTTAGGAGTTTAGAAGAATGTATAATTTTAGTTTGTAAGCATTATGGTTTAAATGCGGGACGCGTTGAGGGATTAACGGGAGTTTGGATTGAACCAGAATCGCCTTTTAAACGGAAAATTTGTGCTATGGGCGTGAAGGCTTCCCGTTGGATTACAATGCACGGGTTTGCTTTAAATGTGAATACAGATTTAAATTACTTTGATTATATTGTACCTTGTGGTATAGCAGAATATGGGGTTACCTCTTTAGAGAAAGAGTTAGGAAAACAAATAGAAATAGAGGAAGTAAAAACATGTCTTAAAGAGATTTTTATTCAGGTTTTCAATATAAATTTTAAAAATGTTCCACGTGAAACATTCATCCAATGATTAAGAATTTTAAGAATATATTATTCATCGATATTGAAACCGCCTCCGGGGTAAATACCTATACTACCCTTACTGTAAATATGCAAAAATTATGGTTGCGAAAGGCAAGATCCTTGATGAATCCTTTACAAAAACCCCTGGAAGATTTATATTTTGAAAGGGCTGCCCTATTTCCGGAATTTGGTAGAATAATTTCTATCGGCATGGGCTTTTTGTTTTATAATAAAAACAAAGAATTATCCCTTAAGGTAAAGACCATTTCAAACAAAAATGAAAAGGATTTATTGTTAGAATTCAATCAATTTATTGAATCAACCTACCCTTCAAAAGAACTTAGTTTGGTAGCACATAATGGTAAGGAATTTGATTTCCCCTATTTATGTAAAAGAATGTTGGTCCATCAATTAGTTATTCCAAAAGCCCTGCAATTACAAGGAAAAAAACCATGGGAAGTGGTGCATCAAGATACCATTGAATGGTGGAGATTTGGAGACAAAAAAGGATATGTATCCCTTGAACTCCTAGCAGAAATAATGGGTATTGGTAATGTGAAAACAGACCTTTCTGGGGATAAAGTAAACTATACTTTTTATATTGAAAAAGACCTAGAGAAAATAAAAAAATACTGCGCGGAAGATGTAATTACCCTCGCGCAGCTATTTCTAAGGTTTAATTTTATAGATTATATTCAAGAGAAAAATATTCAAAGGATAACCGACAATTAAGCTGCCGGATTCCCAAAGACCTGTTTCTTATTTTCTACATTTTTTATTACCACAGAGCCTACCCCCACACTCGCATTTTTGCCGATTTCAATTCCAGATAAGATAATTGCCCCATCTCCAATAAAGGATTGGTATCCAATTTTGCTTTCTTTTCCAATTACAGCGCGAGCATTAATTTGAGCATATTGTTCAATCTGAGCTCCTGCCTGAATGATTGCCCCTGACCCTACAACCACATGTTCGGATAATTTAGCCTCCGTTTCAATAACTACATTGGCACCTATAAAATTTCCATAAGAAAGTGATTTCGCTTGTGAAATTTGAGCACTCGGATGCGTAATATTGGTAGGTTGAGTTTTACGATCCTCCAGTATCGTTTCAATCATCGACTCTCTTTCTTTTGGACTTTCCAAGGCTACAAATACATTACAAGTTTTACCAATTAAATTCCAATATTCCTCCTCATCCGTAGTTCCTAAAACCGGAATCTCCCCAATCATTAAATCCTTTTTCTTAGGATCATTATCTAAGAAACCATATACTACTACATTATTTAATTCACAGATATTTGCAACCTCAATTCCAAAACTATTTGCCCCTATGATGATTACTGGTAAAGATGTCATTATTCTTGATTTATTTTTAAAAGTATTTCTTCTAAACTATATCGTTTAGATTTTGAATTACAAAATTCTATATTATTATATTCTTTTCCTAAAATTAATTCCTCCTTTATAGAATTGCCCTCATTATCCCATTCATTTAATGCTCCATATATTGATAGATCCCCTAACTCTTCTAATATCCAATTATATTTAAATTTTTTACCATCCCATATTTCCTGAACATTAAATCCAAGGTCAACAATACTATGATTAATACAAACATTTTTTATTTTTAAATCGAAAATATTTCGTGCATTAATTGATAATGAATGGTATAAATCTAGCCCATCCTCTTCCCAATTATTTAAAGATATCGTTGTTAAGATTTCAGCTAAAATGGCAGCTTCAAATTTCCGTAATTTCATTTTATTGAAATCATATTTCATTCCTCCTGCCTCAATTAATAATACTCCAAATCCCAATTTTTGTAAATTATCTCCAAAAGCCCTAGGCTCAAATTCATCCGACCATTTTGCAATTTTATTTGGGAAATAAGGGCTTGCTAGTCGGATTAATCTATTCGCTATTTTAGCAGATTTTTCACGAGAATCGGTCCATGTATTTTCATCATCTAAAGGAGGAGCTAAAAAGGCAAAATGACTTTGCTCTTCCGTTTTTCCAACTGAATATAAACGATTCTGATCGTGTAAATTCAAACTAAAATTAGGTTGGATTTTGGTAATCCATTCAAATAGTAACTTTCCTTCTACACTCGCCAATTTCCTCGCGTCTCTATTCATATCAATCCCTAATGATGTCTCCCTCGTCCAATAATAAGCTCCATCTGGGTTTACAACAGGTATGATATGAATACTTAAATTTTCATTAATTAATTCATATAATTCACTTGAAAGTGAACTATCATTATCTAATAAATTGATAATATCTGCTAAGGCCATGGTGGCTGTAGCCTCATTTCCATGCATTTGAGACCACATACAAATTTTAATCGGTCCCTTACCTATTCTTATTTCATATATTGCTCTTCCCTCCTCAGAGCGCCCTATTTCATTTACAATAATCCTTTCGTTCTTAGACCATTTTTCAAGTAATAAGGTCCATGTTTCCTGATTGATATATTTACTCTCTATCAGGGGCTCTTTAAAGCTTAAATAAGAATTAAGTATTTTTTCGAACATATAAATAGTTGGACCATTCTTGATTGGTAAATAAGCCTCTTGGTCCTGATGCTAAAGTTACAATTATTCCTACAAATAAATAACATATCCAAGCTTCACCTCCAAAGAGTTCAATTCCTAAAAACATTCCTGCCATAGGTGTTTTAGCTATTCCAGTATATAAGGTTGAAAATCCTATAGCTGCACAAAATGCAATGGGTAAATTTAGAATTTCATGAAGTCCCCCGATGGCATAAGATCCAATTAAAAATAATGGTGTTGCCTCCCCTCCTTTGAAGCCTGTCCCAACACTGATAATTGTTGCAATTAATTTTTTATAGGCAAATCCAGGATCTTGAATTTTTTCAAACGGTTCTAAAAGCAAATTCGAACCTAATCCTATAGTCTCTGAAAAACCGGGAAGACTTAATATAATTAATACCAAAACCCCTCCGATAATCCCCTTGAGAATTAAATGTACGGGTAATTTATCTAGCCATTTTGAAATTTTCGATTCTAGAGCCTTGTAAATGAAGGCAATTAATGCCAAAAATAGGCCTATACTGATTAATTTCGCAATAAATATGCCATTTACTTTAGGTAAAAATATTGTCGGATAAGTTAAATGTTTTGCGGAAAATAAATGAATTGCAAGATAGTTGGATAAAAATGCGGTATAAATACAATGAAAAAAGGAGGAAAATGAAATCGATCCAATTTTCTTAATTTCTAGTCCAAAAAATAATCCTGCAAAGGGTGTTCCAAAAACAGACGCAAATCCGCCAGCTATTCCTGCCCGAATGATATGTGGTTTTTGGTTTTTATCAATTTTAAAAAATTCTGAAATACTATCAGCCAAGGAAGCACCCATTGTTACTGCTGTTCCCTCTCTCCCAACCGAGGCCCCTACTAAATGACTTAGCCAAGTTGAAACTATTATATATACAGATACCCATACGGAATGTTTCTTGGTTGGGTTACCGATTAATTCCAAATAATGTCCTGTGGAAGTATTATGTATCGAAGATAGTTTATGTTTCGCCCAATAATAAATTCCCCCAACTATAGGTAAACCAAAAAGAAAATATTCTATACGAAATTTTCCTATCCAGGCTAAACCATGTAAAAATAAAGAAGATAGTCCTCCTGTAATGATAGAAACAATGCTTAAGACCAGGAAGATTCGTAAATATTTCACGCTTTTTTTCGTAAAAATAAGGATTTTTTATTTTAGAGGATAATTTCCCTAACTTTGTATTCATATCCTTCGGGAATTCTCATGGAAGAAAATCAATTTTCAGTACTAGGGCTTAATAAACAATTGTGTAATGCAATTGAAGATCAGGGCTATTCAAAACCCACGGAAATTCAATTAGAGGCAATTCCTCAATTATTAAACGGACAAGATGTACTGGGAATAGCACAAACAGGTACCGGCAAGACTGCTGCCTATGCCTTACCTATTCTTATGAAATGTAAATATGCCCAAGGAATGGATCCTAGGGCTTTGATTTTAGCCCCAACTAGAGAATTAGTAATGCAGATTAGTGAGGTATTTAGACAACTATCTAAATATACGGATTTAAGAATTGTAGAATTATACGGAGGGGTCGGACCAAAATCACAAATAGAGAATATTGAAAAAGGGGTAGACATAATCATTTCTACACCAGGAAGATTTACAGAACTCTATATTAAAGAGATTTTTAAGGTTAAAATGATAAAACATCTAATTTTGGATGAAGCCGATAAAATGATGGACATGGGTTTTATGCCTCAGATCCGAAAGATATTGGAATTTATACCTTATAAAAAACGTCAAAACGGACTTTTTTCTGCTACTTTTCCTGAAAAAGTAGAAAATTTAAGTCATGAATTTTTAGAATTTCCAATTAAAATTGAAATTACACCACAGGCGACACCTGCAGAAAAAGTGACCCAAAGGGTTTATAAAGTACCTAATCAGGCTACAAAAATTAATGCTTTGAAAAACTTTTTTGGTTCAGAGGAATTTCAACGTGTAATTATATTTTGTAGGTCTAAAGTTATTGCCAATACGGTTTACGAAGCGCTACTAAGATCTAGAACCTTGAGGGAAAAGGACTTACGCGTAATTCATTCGAATAAAGGCCAAAATACACGGATAAATTCCATGCAATTATTTAGAGATGGGGAATTAAGGTGTTTGATAACGACAGACGTTGTAGCTAGGGGAATTGATATACCTTTGGTTTCTCATGTCGTAAATTTTGATGTTCCATTAATTTATGAGGATTATGTTCATAGAATAGGAAGAACAGGTAGGGCCGAACAAACGGGAGAATCAATTTCATTTATTTTAGACTCAGAGCTATATCATTGGGAAAAAATATTAGCAATTATCCAACAAGATATTCAACCAATACCTCTTCCAAAGGAAATAATTGAAGAAAAAACATCATTTTTGGAGCAACAAGATATGCTCAGAGAAATTGATAATCAAAAAAAGAAAGAGGATCCTACTTTTAAAGGGGCTTTTCATGAAAAGAAAAGAAAATTTCCTTCCCCGAATCAACGTAAATTTAATTCTAGTTCGAATAAAAGGAGAGGTAGGAAAAGATAAATTTTTTCTTAAATTTATATTCTATAAAACTTCTAAACCTATGAAAAAGAGTATTTTATTCGTATTGTTTTCAATACTATTGATTACACCTGCTTTTGCCCAAAATTATCAACCAAGCGCAGAAATGCTTCAGGCAAGATCAGAATTTCAAGATCGAAAATTCGGAATGTTTATTCATTGGGGCCTTTCTTCTATCCTTGGGGATGGCGAATGGGTAATGAATAATCAGAATATTTCGGTAAAAGATTATACTAGATTAAAAGATGCCTTTTACCCTTCCAAGTTTGATGCAGATAAATGGGTTTTAGCTGCAAAAAATGCTGGAATGAAATATATAATTTTTATTACAAGACATCACGATGGTTTTTCCAATTGGGATACCCAATATTCCGACTGGAAAATTACCAATACGCCTTATAAAAAAGATGTTCTTAAATTATTGGCCGAAGCCTGTAAAAGACATGATATGAAATTAGGTTTATACTATTCACAATTGGATTGGTATAGAGAAGATTATCCTTTTGAAACAGGAAGAACCGGACAAGGAAATAATAATTTAGGGAGAAAAGGCCCCGGAAATTATGCTTCCTATCTCCAATTTATGCGAAATCAATTAACAGAACTATTGACTAACTATGGCGAAATCTCTTCCATTTGGTTTGATGGACATTGGGATCAGTCAGATAGAGAAGGAAAAGTATTCACTGGATTAAGAATGGATTGGCAATATGATCAAATATATCCTTTAATTCATCAATTACAACCTAATTGTATGATTGGAAACAACCATCATGTGGATCCAATTCCAGGAGAAGATTTTCAAATGTTTGAAAGAGATTTACCTGGAGAAAATAAAGCAGGACTTTCCTTTCAAAAAGCGAGTGATAAATTACCTTTAGAGACCTGTGAAACATTAAATAAATCTTGGGGATTCAATATCGCAGACCAGAATTTTAAATCAAAAAAGAAATTAATCGACTTATTGGTAGGTGCAGCAGGAAGAAATGCAAATTTTTTATTGAATGTTGGGCCAATGGCTACCGGAGAAATTCAAGAAGAATTTATTGAAAAATTAAATGAAGTTGGTTCTTGGATGAAGGATAATAGTGAAAGTATTTACGGAACAAGAGGAGGCCCCATGAGTCCACAAATTTGGGGAGTCACTACGCAAAAAGCCAAAACAGTATATGTTCATTTCTTATCAAATCCGAAAGAAAAATCTGTTTTTATTCCTGGTGATTATAAAAAAGGTTCAGCAAAATTTTTAGTTTCTGGAAAAGCCCTTGAAGGGAGATATGAAGAGGGAGGTGTACATTTAGATTGTTCAACATTACCTACTGTTGAAGATGATATTGTTGTCACCCTTCAGATTAATTAATATTCATTTAATTGTTCTATCTCAAATCATTACGTATTTTTGCACTTTAAAAAATAAATATTTTAGTAATGAGAAAAAAAATTGTAGCGGGAAACTGGAAGATGAATAAATTGGCAGAT
>CAZVFE010000027.1:0-22878 GCA_964626405.1 uncultured Cytophagales bacterium
TTTAAAAACTCTTCTCTTGTGGATTTATTTTCAAATTTTCCACCGTAGAAGGATGTAATCGTACTGGAAGAATCGTCTTTTATGCCTCTCGAGGATACACAAAGGTGTTTAGCATCCATAAATACTGCTACATCTTCCGTATCCAATACATTTTGCAAATACCTACCTACTTGAATAGTAAGTCTTTCCTGAATTTGTGGTCTTTTTGCAAAATATTGTACAATTCTATTCAATTTGGAAAGCCCAATTACTTTACCAGAATTGAAATAGGCAATATGTGCTTTTCCAAAAATCGGAACAAAGTGATGCTCGCAGTTTGAATAAAAATTGATATTTTTTTCAACTAGCATTTGATCATATTCGAATTTGTTTTCAAATAAAGTAATACTAGGTTCATTTTGAGGATTTAAACCAGAGAATAATTCCTTTATGAACATTTTAGCAACCCTTTTAGGTGTTCCTCTCAAGGAATCGTCCTCTAGGTCTAAGCCCATTGTTTCCATTATTTGTCTAAAATGCCATTCAATTTTTTCGATTTTTTCTTCATCTGAAAGGTCAAATGCATCTTCTCTTAATGGAGTGTCCATACTTCCAAAATGTGAATCTCCCATTTCTTCAATAGATAAAAGGAAATCATTTTTGTCAAGCTGGGTATTCAACGTAATTTTTTTCTGTTTCATAAAGTTTAATTTTTACCGCCTTAGGCGCTAATCTTTTTGCAATTTTATCATAAATTACTACTGCAATATTTTCTGCTGTAGGTATAATATTTTCAAATTCAGTTACATCTAAATTAAGATTTTTATGGTCAAATCTATCCAATACTTCTTCTTTTATGATAGATGATAGAATTTTCAAATCAATCATGTATCCAGTGTCTGGGTCAATCTCACCAGTAACCTTAACTTCTAGAACATAATTATGACCATGAAAATTAGGATTATTGCAAAGTCCAAAAACCTCTTGATTTTTTTCATCGCTCCAATTCTTATTGTATAATCGGTGGGCGGCGCTGAATCTTTCTTTTCTGAAAACACTGATGGTTTTATTATTCACAATAATTTTATTTTCAATATATTACCTAATTAAACACAAAATTACCTTAATTGTTCAATTTTCTTTGAAATTAATCTTTAAAATTTTGATTATATTAATTTTATACGAATATTTAAGAATAAAATCTATTTAAATGAAACGAAGAAAATTTATTCAAAACGGCCTAGGGGCTGTAGGTTCATCCATCGTTTTACCAAATATAATTTCGAGTAATTATAAGTCAAATGACTCAAGAGTTAGATTAGGATTTTTAGGTGTGGGTTTACGCGGTAGAAATCATTTATATACCTCTATGTTCAGAGATGATGTGGATATTGTTGCTATTTGTGATATAGATCCAAAAGCCATAGAATCTGCGCAAAAAATGATCCGAGAAAAAGGTAGAAAAGAGGCTTATGTCTATAGTAATGGGGAGCATGATTTTGAAAACTTAGTGAAAAGGGATGATATAGACGCAGTAATTATAGCTACACCATGGGAATGGCATGTTCCGATGGCAGTTGCAGCAATGAAACAAGGAAAATATGCGGGCGTAGAAGTTTCAGCTACTGTAACACTTCAAGAATCTTGGGATTTAGTTGATACCTTTGAAAAAACAGGTTCTCATTGCATGATTCTTGAAAATGTTTGTTATCGAAGAGATGTTCTTGCTGTATTAAATATGGTTCGTCAAGGGATGTTTGGAACCCTGAATCATGTTCAATGCGGTTATCAGCATGATTTAAGAGAAGTTAAATTCAATGACGGCACTCATGCTTATGGTCATGGTGTTGAATTTGGGGAAAAAGGCTTTTCTGAAGCTAAATGGAGAACGCAACATTCAGTAGACCGAAATGGTGATTTATATCCAACTCATGGTTTGGGTCCGGTAGCAGAAATGTTAAATATAAATAATGGAAATCAATTTTTATATTTAACCTCAATGGCTACTCAAAGTATGGGGCTGCATAATTATATCGTTAAAAAAGGTGGAGAAAATCATCCTAATGCGAAGGTAAATTTTAAATTAGGAGATATAGTGACAACTCTAATTAAA
Organism: uncultured Cytophagales bacterium; assembly: GCA_964626405.1. Taxonomy (GTDB): domain Bacteria; phylum Bacteroidota; class Bacteroidia; order Cytophagales; family Spirosomataceae; genus CAZVFE01. The sequence continues at coordinate 2,093 of CAZVFE010000027.1, forward strand.
TGTGCCAATGGAGAAACAATCATGATTTCCCATGATACGAATGGACCAAGACCTTATTCATTAGGCTTTAGAGTGCAGGGTAGCAATGGTATTTGGATGGATGATAATGATTCAATTTATTTAGAAGATATTTCACCAAAACCTCATGTTTGGGAGAAATTTGATACTTATCAAGAAAAATATGACCATCCCCTTTGGAAAAATCATGCCAAAGATGCAGAGGAAGCAGGACATGGAGGTATTGATTATTTTGTAATTAAAGAATTTATCGATTCAGTAAAAAATAAAATAGCCCCTCCTATTGATGTATATGATGCTGCAGCATGGTCTGCAATTTCACCTTTATCTGAAGAGTCCATTGCTAACGGCTCAAAACCTGTAGAAATTCCAGATTTCACTAGAGGGAAATGGAAAACTCGTCAACCAAAATTTGCACTTTAATTTAATAATTTTAATTCCTATGAACCAGAAAAACACCAACCTTCCTTTGATAATTATCGGGATTTTATTCTTTGTATTCGGATTTGTCACTTGGGTAAATTCAGTATTAATTGCTTTTTTCAAAAAGGCTTTTGATTTAAATAATTTTCAATCTCTTTTGGTTACTTTTGCCTTTTTTATCTCTTATTTTGTAATGGCTATTCCCTCTTCGTGGGTAATAAAACGTACAGGATATAAAAATGGAATGGCCCTTGGTTTAGTAGCCATGGCAATAGGAACGATACTTTTTGTTCCAGCTGCCCAATCTGAGAATTATCAATTATTTTTAATAGGTCTATTCATTATCGGTGCTGGTTTGGCTTTACTTCAAACTGCTTCAAATCCATACGTTACCATACTTGGTCCCATAGAATCAGCGGCTAAAAGAATTTCTATCATGGGGATTTGTAATAAATTAGCTGGTATTATATCCCAATTTATATTCGGAGGATTATTGCTCTCCTCGGCAGCCTCAGATGCAGTTGATTTAAATATTGTAGTTACTCCTTATTTAATTATCACAGGAGTAATATTAGCTTTAGTTGCATTTGTTTACTTTTCTGGTTTGCCTAATATTGAAATCAAAGAAGAAAAAACAGAATTCGATATAAGTACCTCACGTTCTTCTGTTTTTGAATATCCAAATTTAGTTTTAGGTTTATTAGCCTTTTTCCTATATGTGGGAGTTGAGGTAATGGCTGGAGACACGATTATAAATTTTGGATTGGAACAGGGTTTTACGGAAGATGAAGCTAAATTATTTACTACCTATACTTTATATGGTATGTTATTCGGTTATGTGATGGGAATATTATTTATACCAAAGAAGCTGTCCCAACATAAAGCGCTATTATATTCAGCTATTTTAGGGGTAATCCTTTCTTTGGGTGCAACCTTTATTCCGAATCCCACCATTGCAGTAGGTTGTGTGGCATTTTTAGGAATTGCAAATGCGCTAATGTGGCCTGCCTTATGGCCTTTGGCAATTAATGGTCTTGGAAAATATACCGAATTAGGATCGGCATTAATCATCATGATGATTTCTGGGGGGGCTTTAATTCCGCTTCTTTACGGGTATTTAGCAGATAATTATTTAAATATTCAACTAGCCTATATCATTATGATTCCCGCTTATTTATTTATTTATTATTATGCTAAAATAGGTCATACCAGAACCAAATGGTAATTAAATAAACATAATCCTGATTTTATTGTTATTTACGTATTCAAATTCGTAATTTTGAATAGCAATAAAATCAGGATGAATAATAATTCAGATAATATCTATAATCCTTCCTTATTTTCTTATCAAAGAAGAGAAACAATTCCGGTTCAAATCGGTGATTTAATGATGGGTTCTGATTTTCCAATTAGAATTCAATCTATGACTACCGTAGATACCATGGATACCCAAGGGTCCATTGATCAGTCTATTAGAATGATTGATGCTGGATGCGAATTGGTTAGAATTACAGCCCCTTCCGTAAAAGAAGCACAAAACTTAGAAAATATTCGAAAAGGATTACGTAATCTTGGTTATACTCAACCAATTGTTGCAGATATCCATTTTACTCCCAATGCCGCAGAATTGGCTGCAAGGATTGTCGAAAAAGTTAGGATTAATCCTGGCAATTATGCTGATAAAAAGCGGTTTGAAATTATTGATTATACCGACGCCTCTTATTTTGCAGAATTAGAGCGTATTCGAGATAAATTTCTTCCCTTAATAAAAATCTGTAAAGAATACGGTACCGCCATGCGTATTGGAACAAATCATGGTTCTTTGTCGGATCGAATTTTAAGTAGATATGGAGATACTCCGGAAGGTATGGTTGAATCTGCATTAGAATTTTTACGAATTTGTGAGGATGAAAATTATTTCAATATCGTGCTCTCAATGAAGTCTTCCAATACCCAAGTAATGGTTCAGGCCTACAGGTTATTATCTAAACGCCTTCAGGAGGAAAAATTAAAACCTTATCCTCTTCATCTAGGAGTAACTGAAGCTGGAGATGGTGAAGATGGAAGAATTAAATCTTCTGTGGGAATAGGAACTTTATTAGAGGATGGACTAGGAGATACAGTACGTGTTTCCCTTACAGAGGATCCAGAATTTGAAATACCAGTAGCTAAAACATTGGTAAATAGATATAATAATCGATCTTCCCTTTCTTCCAAAATTGAAGAAATCCAATCCCCAATCAATCCATTTCAGTATTTTAAAAGAAAATCAAAAGAAGTTTTTACATTAGGAGACCATCATGTTCCTAGAGTAATTGCTGATTATTCTGAAATCCAAAATATCCAGATGGATGATTTAAAAACTATTGGACATTTTTATTTGCCTGAACCAGATAAGTGGGCGATGAATGATTTAGGGGCAGATTTTATTTATACTGGTTCTCAAAAATTGGATTTTATGCTACCCAATGGTTTAAGAGAAATAAAGAATTATTCCCAATGGAAAATTCATGAAAATCCAAATCAATATCCTCTTTTTGATGTAAATGAATTCAAAGAAAATGATGAATTTCATTCAGATTTAAATTTTCTTCGAATTTCTGTTGAATCTTTAATTGGTAACCAAGAAATTTTAAATAAATTAAAAGAACAGGAAAAATTCGTTTTATTATTGAATTCAAATAATGAACATCTTATGCCTGCCCTGAGAAGAGGTTTTTTTGAATTGATTCATCAAAATATTCAAAATCCTATAATTTTAGATTTAAATTATTCCAATCTAAATTCTGATGAAATTCAATTATTCTCCTCAACAGATGCAGGTGGATTATTTATCGATGGTTTAGGTGATGGTATAATGCTAAGTATTGGGCCAAATTTCAGAGATAATTTAAAAAACGCGAACAATATTGCATTTGGTATTCTTCAAGCTGCAAGAGTCAGAATTTCCAAAACTGAATATATATCCTGTCCATCTTGTGGTAGAACCTTATTTGATCTTCAGGAAACTACAGCAAAGATTCGCAAAGTTACAGATCATCTAAAAGGTATAAAAATTGGAATTATGGGTTGCATTGTAAATGGACCCGGTGAAATGGCTGATGCAGATTATGGATATGTGGGTATTGGAAGAAATAAAATTGCCTTGTATAGAGGTCAAAATGTAGTAAAAAAATCCGTGCCCTCCGAACAGGCAGTGGATGAATTGATAAATTTAATTAAAGAAGACGGAAAATGGGTCGACTAAAAGAACAATTCAGATTAATAGAGTTTTTTAGGTACTTTTTAAGAGTATTTAGAAAGCCAAAAGAAGGTGAACCAACTAGTTTTAACCTTAGAACAATGCATACTATAAATAAGATATCGATATTGATGTTCTTATTTGCTCTAATTGTTATGATTTACAGAGCCTTTACTCGATAAAAATGAAAAAACTATTCCTATTATTTTTAACCACTTTAGTAATTTCTTGTGGTTCATCTGAAATTGATTTCAACAAAGATTCTACTTTTGAAGAAGTGGTAAATCAGGCAAAAGCGGAGAAAAAGCCTTTGTTTGTAGAAATAATGGCATCCGATTGTCATATTTGCCTTGCCCTAGAGCCTCATTTAAAAGACTCTGAAGTGGCAAAAATTTACAATACTAATTTCATCAATTATAAAATTGATATTAAAGATCCTATTCAATATAATTTATTGAAAAATTTTAAAGTAAATTTCACCGGAACCCCTACTCTCTTGATTTTAAATCCTGAAAATTTTGAACTTATAGGAGGTTCAATCGTGAATGAAACTGAAAATGGAAAAAATGCATTAATTGAAACTGCCAATTTTTACCTTAAATATGGGGATTTAAATAAATTATCTAATGATTTAAAAAATTATTCCAAGGAGGAATTATTGACTTTGGCAGAATTGTCTAGATTGGGTTATAAGGATGAGCTAGCCGCTATTTCATTTAAAGAATTTGCAAAAGGACTGTCCGAGGAACAAATGATTTCTGAGGAATATATGGATATAATGGGTAGAGTGATGATTTCAGTGGATAATGATTATTTTGAATATTTTTTAAATCATTATCAGGAATATATTGAAAAATACGGTCCTATGCGTGTTCAACCGGTGGCAGAATATATCCTTCAAAATGCAATAAATTCAAAAAATGCTGAAAATTATTCCAGAGAGGATCTAGATAGAATTATCTTGGGATTAGAAAAATTAGGAACCTCTCAAGATGATATTACTAGAAGAATGTGGATGGTAGAAACTTCCTATTTGTTCAAAAATAATCAGGATAAAAAAGCCTTAGAAATTTTGAATAAAACGATTAAATTAATGGATTCTAAGCCAGATGAGAGGATTTATGCCTATTTATGTGATTATGTAAAAAATAGAACATCTAATCCTGAAACTTTAAATTATATCAATAAAAATTGGTGTAAATAAAACGGAGACAATTATTAATATGAAACATTCAGAAATAAATTTTAAAATTACCTTAGACGATAACCAAATTCCCGAACAAATTCATTGGGAAGCTACTGATAATCCAAATGAAGGTATTGAAGAAACCAAAGCAATTTTTATAGGTACTTGGGACCCTTACCATAAATCAACTTTGGCTCTCCCTTTGTGGACCAAAGAAATGGAAGTTTTAGATATGAAGAGGTTTTTCATTGAAATTATGGGTGCTGTTTCAAATACGGTCATGCAATCAACAGGGGATGAAAAATTTGCTGCTGAGATTGAAAATACCTGTCAGACCCTCTCTAAATTATTGAAAGAAGAAATTGATAGTTTGAGCAAATAAATCGAATTACATTGAAATAAGTATTCAAAGTGTATTTACAATTTTAAAAGAATGATTAAAGCAGAAATAGTAACCATTGGAGATGAGATATTATTTGGACAAATAACAGATACCAATTCCCAATGGATTTCTACCGAATTGGATAAAATTGGAATTAAAACTGTTCGTAAATCCTCTGTTGGAGACACAAGAGAGGCAATTTTGGAAATATTAGAGGAAGCACGAAAAAGAGCTGATATTGTATTGATTACAGGAGGACTAGGGCCTACAAAAGATGATATTACGAAAAAGGTTTTGAATGAATATTTTGGAGGAGAATTAAAAATACATCCAGAAGCCTTAAAGGATGTAACTGAATTTTTCAAAAAAAGAGGAAGAGAATTAACGGATATCAATAGAAATCAAGCCTTACTTCCTTCCGCTTGTGAATTTGTTACCAATAGACAAGGAACAGCTCCTTGTATGTGGTTTAATCAAAAGGAAACTATTTGGGTATCTATGCCTGGTGTTCCTTTTGAAATGAAAGCCATTATGGAACAAGAAATATTGCCAAGACTACAAAAGCATTTTAAAACCCCTGTAATTGTTCATAAAGTCATTAAAAATGTTGGAATTGGCGAATCCTATCTTTCTGAAATGATTGAGGATTGGGAATTAAATCTTCCTTCACATATTAAATTAGCCTACCTTCCCTCCTATGGTTTAGTAAAATTAAGACTGACTGCAATTGGGAATGATAAGGAGGTACTACAATCTGAAATCCAAAATGAGATTGATAAAGTAATGCCTCTGATTGAAAAATATGTTTTTGGCTATGATCAGGATGAATTGGAAGTTGTGATTGGAAGAACCTTAAAGGAAAAAGGTCTTACAGTGGCCACGGCAGAATCTTGTACTGGAGGGTATTTAGGACATAAATTTACTTCAGTTCCTGGAAGTTCGGCCTATTTTTTGGGTGGAATTATGGCTTATGATAATTCAATTAAAATTAATGTTTTAGGTGTTGATGAGAATACATTAAAAGAACACGGAGCTGTAAGTGAAGAGACAATTATTCAAATGGCAGACTTGGTTAGAAAGAAATTTGGTAGTATTTTTGGGATAGCAACTTCAGGAATTGCCGGACCAGATGGAGGAAGTCCTGAAAAACCAGTTGGAACCATTTGGATTGCTGTTTCGTCACCTGATGAAACAATTACCCGAAAGTTGACCTTAGGAGGAAGTCGATTGCAGAATATTCAATTAACCGCTATATCCTGTTTAGACTTACTCAGAAAGCAGTTATAATTTTATACTTTATGCCAATAGTTGAAGTAAATCTTCCAAAAATGGGAGAAGGAATCATGGAAGCCACAGTATTAACCTGGTTAAAAAAACCTGGAGATGTTGTTTCTGCGGATGATTTTATTTTGGAGGTGGCTACGGATAAAATTGATACGGAAGTTCCTACCCCAATTTCAGGGAAAATTCATAAATTATTAGTTCAGGAAGGTGAAATTGCAGAAATTGGTAAGCCAATTTGTTTGATGGAGTCAGACGAGGCTGCTGAGAATGATTCAGCAGAATCCTTAATTGATCCAACGGAAATATTTAATGAGTTATCTGTAAATATGGCCGATCTTGAACAAATAAATCATCTTACTCAGATCAGTACATCTTCCAATCAGTTCACTAATTCAAATGAATCCAATCCTTGGATTTCACCTTTGATTAAGCAAATTTGTATTCAGGAAAATATTTCACTTAAAGAATTAAATTCCATCAAAGGAACTGGAATTGAGAATAGAATTACTAAAAAGGATGTTTTAGATTATATTGATCGAAGAAATGGATCAGTATTGCCAAAAGGTTCTGCAGTTCCAATTCAAAAAATTCCGCGGTTAGAAGGCGATCAAGAAATTCCTATGGATAGACAGAGGAAAATGATTGCTGAAAGAATGGTGGATTCAAAGAGGATTTCTCCCCATGTAAGTTCCGTAATAGAAACCAATGTTTCAAGGCTTGTAAAATGGAGAGAATCAATTAAAAAGGAGTTTATCCAGAATCATCAACAGAATTTTACTTTTACCCCTGTCTTAGTAAAGGCCACAGCCGAAGCATTAAAAGCTTACCCAGGAATGAATATCTCTGTTGAAGGAGAGATGATTATTCAACATAGTATTATCAATATTGGAGTGGCAGTAGCATTACCAAATGGTAATTTAATCGTTCCAGTTATTAAAAATGCTGATCAGAAAAGCCTTTCTGAATTAGCTTTTGAATTAAATGATTTATCGAATAGAGCAAGAGAAAATAAACTTTCTCCTGCAGAATTACAAGGAGGAACTTTTACTATTTCTAATATCGGTGCATTTGGGAATATTATGGGAACACCAATAATTGTTCAACCACAGGTAGGTATTTTAGCTTTTGGTACCATAGAAAAGAAACCAATTGTAGTTAGTGATGAAAATGGTGATCAAATAATCATTGCGAGTAAAATGTTTATTACCCATTCATACGACCATCGGGTGGTGGATGGTTCCTTAGGTGGAATGTTCCTGAAATTTGTATCAGATTATTTAGAAAAAGAAGATTTCAATTTATAAAAATCATAAAAAAAGAGTCAAGATTTAACTTGACTCTTTTTTTTATATCAAAAACTTCTTATTTTTTCAATTTAATTATTTTCAAAAAGGATAATAATTTAACCACTGGATAAGTAGGATCTAATTCAAACCATTTTGTAGCAAAATTAGTACGCATTGGAAGTTTGTGGTGATTATTCTGAAATAATTCTCCCATCATTAAGAAATCTAAAATCAAAGAATTCTTAGAATGATCGTGATTATCATAATTTGAATAACCATATTTATGGCCAGACCAATTTACAATAGCTCCATGAACTGGGCCCATTAAAAAATGCACGGGTAATAAGAAAAAGAAAGCCCAATGCATATCAAATTCTACATAAGCCCAAATATAAAATAAAGAATAGGCTACTCCCCAAGCTAATCTAGAAATCCATGAATCTCCAATAGCTTCAATGGTTTTAGATACTGGATAATTATGTTCAAAGCGATCTTCTACCTTGGTTTCTCTATTTAAAACGGCATTATAAATATTTTTTGTCTTCCACATCATTGTAAATACATTCGTCGAAAATAAAGGCGAATGCGGATCTTTAGGCGTATCTGAAAAAGCATGATGCATTCTATGTAAAATTGCATAAGCTCTCGGAGATAAAAATGAGGACCCCTGTGAAACATACGTGAAAAAATAAAAGAATTTTTCCCAAAACTTGTTCATCGTAAACATCTTATGTGCAGAATATCTATGTAAAAAGAAAGTCTGACTAAATAATGATGCATACCAATGAATTAAAAAAGCTGGAATGACTAATTGCATAGTGTTTTTTGTTTAATTATTTGTAAAAATACGGAAATTAACTCATTATAGAAAGACAAATCCAATTCTCTTATAATGATTTTAATCAAGTTTTTGATTTTGTAGTGTTGAAATTTGGATAAGTCCGACTAAACCTGCAGTTTCTGTTCGTAAAATTGTATTACCTAAACTTATGGGTAACCAATTCATTTTAAGAAGTTTGTCTAATTCATCTTGAGAAAAATCTCCTTCCGGACCAATTAGAAAATAGGTTTCATTATTAATATTATCTATATCCTTATAAGTTTTATTTTGGCCAGGTATCAAGCTTCCAAATAGAAAATTTTTATCATTATCAATAGAAATATTCTTTAAAAAATCATCAAAATTAATGATTGGAAGGATTTCTGGAAGAAATAATTGTTTGCTTTGTTTGATGGCAGATATAGCAATTTTATTTAGTCTGTCTAATTTAATCTCCCTTCTTTCAGAATGAAAAGTTTTGATAAATTGAATAGAAGCTATCCCTATTTCCGTACATTTTTCAGTGAGCCATTCCATCCTATCCATTTGTTTTGTAGGTGCAATTACCAAATGGATTAAGGGTTTAGCTTGAAAATTCTTTTCACTTTCCAAAATTTCAATACTTACATTTTTCTTGGTAATATCCTTGATTTTTGCAAGCCACTTACCCCCTTTTCCATCAATTATGAAAATTGAAGAGTTTAAACTAAGTCTTAAAACCTTAATTGCATGAAAAGCCTCTTCCTCCGAAAGAAAAGGATCCTGAATGTTTGGATGATAAAAAACAGGGAAATTATTCATTCGATTTGAAAGAATACAAAGTTGTATCCAGTTTTAATCGACCATTATTAAAGTCTTGTATAAATTTTTCGATGACATCTTCTTCTAATTTGGGAATATAAAGAGCTGCCTCCAAACCAATTCCAAATTCAAAATTTAGATCAATATCCAGATATTCTGAAACCTTTAAAGAATCTTCTTCTTCTAATTCTTCAATGATTTCCAATACCATCATTTCTACTTCTTCATCAATTGCTTCATTTTCTTGATATGTTTCATCTCTTTTTTCCAAAGGAACATACAAGGGGAATTTTTTTACAGCCTGACGCTCTGCCTCTTCGTATATTAAGGAAGAATAATGTAATTGTAAGGTAAATAAAATTGCATCGTAAATAACTTCTTGTCCCTCATGTTTGCCAATGAATTGGATGTGAACCATCTCATTTTCATTGCTTACAGGCAAATCTTCATCGTCTATAAAAATAAAAGATTGATTTGCCTGTTTGCAAAGACTTTTTAAGTTATCAATTTCCGCTTGAGTAAAACCAGGATTATTCATAAATTAAAATTACTCAAAATTTATTTAATCAATAGCATTTCTCTGTATTTTACTAAAGGCCAATCGTTATCGTCTACAATTAATTCAAGTTTATCAACTGAATAACGGATTTTTTCAAAATAGGATTTTACCTTTTCAGAATAGATTTTAGCTCTTTCTTCGATATCTTCCTTGTTATTAGCTTCTTTCCTAGCTTCCGTCATTTCTTCCTGAAGAGTAACAATATCCGAGGTATATTTTGAAATAGATTTAATCATTTGAATGGTTGGGGTAAAGAATTTTGGGTCTATTCCTATTTCTTTTTGCCCAGTTACATTTTCCACTAATTTTGTTTGATAAGACAAAGCTGTTGAAACAACATGATTGATGGATAAATCACCCATTACACGGGATTCGATCTGTATTTTTTTGATATACGACTCTAGTTCGATTTCATATCGAGCATGTAATTCTTCCTTATTGAAAATTCCATGTTCTTCAAACATATTCATAACTTCCGGACGCGTGTATACCTTTAATGCCTCAATTGTTGATTTAATATTTGATAAACCTCTCTTTTCAGCTTCTACTACCCATTCATCTGAATAACCATTTCCTTCAAATAAAATTTTCTTTGAAGCAATGTAGTAATTTCTTAAAACTTCAGTTATGGCAATTTCTTTCTTTACTCCTCTTGCAAGAATTTCTTCAACTTCTTTTTTAAATTGAATTAATTGGTTGGCAACAATGGTATTCAAGGTTGTCATTGGAGAGGCTGAATTTGCCGAAGATCCAACTGCCCTAAATTCAAATTTATTTCCAGTGAAGGCAAATGGAGAAGTTCTATTTCTATCTGTATTGTCAAGAATTAAACTTGGTACTTTATTAATTCCTAATTTCAAATAAACATTATCTCCTTTTTCTAACTTGATACCCTCCATATCTTTCATCTTTTCTAAATCATCTAAGATTTCAGTAAGAGTAGCTCCTAAGAAAATAGACATGATAGCTGGAGGAGCCTCATTTGCCCCTAATCTATGTTCATTTCCTGCAGATGCAATTGATGCTCTAAGTAAATCAGCATTATCGTGAACTGCCTTAATTGTATTTACTAAGAAGGTTAAGAAGCGTAGATTTTCCTTAGGTTTTGAAGAAGGTGCTAATAAATTAATTCCTGAACTTGTACTTAATGCCCAGTTATTATGTTTTCCAGATCCATTGATTCCAGCAAATGGTTTTTCGTGAAATAAAACTTTTAATTTATGTCTTCTTGCTACCTTAGACATTAAATCCATCAATAAGGCATTATGATCACAAGCAAGGTTTACCTCTTCAAATGTCGGTGCCACCTCAAATTGTGCTGGTGCAACCTCATTATGTCTTGTTCTTACAGGTATACCCAATTTTAAAGCCTCAAATTCGAAATCTACCATGAAAGCATTTACCCTATTTGGAATAGATCCAAAATAATGATCTTCCAATTGTTGTCCTTTCGCAGGAGAATGTCCAAATACTGTTCTTCCCGCCATTACCAAATCCGGACGAGCATTGTACATTGCTTCGTCGACTAAAAAATATTCTTGTTCAGCACCAAGAGTTGGGGTTACCTTATTAACGTCTCTATGAAAAAAATCTCTAACCACTGCAGTTGCGGCTTTATCAACTAATTCGATTGATTTAATTAAAGGAGTTTTATAATCTAATGCCTCTCCTGTATAGGAAACGAATACGGAAGGAATACATAAAGTTGAAGTTCCAGCTTCATTTTCCATGATAAAGGCAGGTGAAGAAGGATCCCATCCTGTATATCCTCTTGCCTCAAAAGTAGATCGAATTCCCCCATTTGGAAAAGAAGAAGCATCAGGCTCCTGCTGAACAAGGGCTGAACCTTTAAATTTTTCTATTGCTTTTCCATTTTCCATGGAAATATCAAAAAACGCATCGTGCTTTTCGGCAGTTGTCCCCGTCAATGGTTGAAACCAGTGGGTATAATGGGTGGCTCCTTTGGTAATCGCCCAAGATTTCATTGCTGCAGCAACTTCCTCAGCAGATTCTCGGTCAATTTTAGAACCTTTTTCAATAGCATTTGAAATCTTTAAATAAGCCTCTGGCGATAATAAAGATCTCATTACTTCTCTATTGAATGTCATACTTCCGAAATAGTCTGTAACCTTATCTCTAGGGATTTTTACATCAATAATTTCTCTTGATTGAGCAAGCTCAAGAGCCTTAAATCGTGCTTTAGACATATTTTATATTATTTTAAGATTGTAGACTTTAAAAATACATAATAAGTTTTGAATTTAAAAACTCCTTTTTTTTGGAAATCAAGTTTCAAAATCTTCAATATTTGCAATATTTTTTGTCTTTTTTGAAAAAACACGTTTATTTTCGATATAAATTTTAATTATTTTATTGTTTTTTTAAAAAATGGGATTAAATTTGTATCAGTTTTTATAAAAAAGTACAATATAAATATTTTAATCGATGGCAAAGTCAAAACTAGAGTACATTTGGTTGGATGGTTATAAGCCAACTCAAAGTCTAAGATCAAAAACAAAAATTGAAAACAATTTCAGTGGAAAACTGGAAGATTGTGATATGTGGAGCTTTGATGGTTCTTCTACTCAACAAGCTGAGGGTGGTTCATCTGACTGTCTTTTAAAGCCAGTATTCATTTGTCCTGATCCAGGAAGAAAAAATGCTTACTTAGTAATGTGCGAAGTTTTGAACGCTGATGGTACTCCACACGAGTCCAATGGTAGAGCAACTATCGAAGATGATGATAATGATTTCTGGTTTGGATTTGAGCAAGAGTATTTCTTGTGGGATCCAGAAACTAATAAACCTTTAGGATTCCCTGCAAATGGTTATCCTGAGCCACAAGGACCTTACTATTGTTCAGTTGGTGCAAAAAATGCTTATGGACGTGAAATCGTAGAAGAGCATTTAGATATGTGTTTAGAGGCTGGATTAAATGTAGAAGGTATCAATGCTGAAGTAGCTGCCGGACAATGGGAATTTCAAATTTTCTCAAAAGGCGCTGCAGATGCTGGTGACCAAATCTGGGTTGCAAGATATTTATTAGAAAGAATTGGAGAGCAATATGGTGTATCAATTAACTGGCATTGTAAGCCGTTAGGAGAATTAGATTGGAATGGTTCTGGTATGCACGCTAACTTCTCTAATACAACTCTTAGAACTTGTGGAGACAAAGCAACTTATGAGAAAATCTGTTCTGCTTTTGCTCCTGTAGTAAAAGAACATATTGCGGTATACGGTGCTGATAACCACTTAAGATTAACTGGTAAGCATGAAACAGCTTCAATCAACGACTTCTCATTCGGAGTTTCTGATAGAGGTGCTTCAATCCGTATTCCTATCGCTACTGTTGAAAAAGGATGGAAAGGTTGGTTAGAAGACCGTCGTCCAAATTCTGCTGCAGATCCTTATAAAGTAGCTGCAAGAATTATTAAAACAGTTAAAAAAGCTGAATAAATTAAGCATTTATATAAATAATGAATTAGGGACGATTTTTTCGTCCCTTTTTTTTATTTTTGCAACGAAATGAGGAAAGTTGCTTTTTATACTTTAGGTTGTAAATTAAATTTTGCAGAAACTTCTACTATCGCAAGAAGTCTAGAATCTCTGGATTTTATCAAAGTAGAATTCAGTGAAAGTCCGGATTTATTCATTATAAATACCTGTAGTGTAACCGACCATGCTGATAGAAAATGCAAAAAGGTAGTTTCTGAAGCAAAAAAGATTAATCCTAAATCTATCGTTATAATTATTGGTTGCTTTGCTCAACTTAAACCGAAAGAAATTGCAGAAATTCCAGGTGTAAACCTTGTTTTAGGAGCTAATGAGAAGTTTAGAATTCCAGAAATATTACCAGAATACCTAAAACAAGATACTCAAGCCCCTCAAATTATTGCTCAGGAGATTCGATACGACCTACCCTATCATGCATCTTATTCAATAAACGATCGCACACGGACTTTTTTAAAAGTACAAGATGGGTGCGATTATCCTTGTTCTTATTGTACCATTCCATTGGCACGCGGACAATCTCGTTCTTCAAGTATTGAAGAAGTTCTTTTTCAATCTAATGAAATTGCAGATAGTGGTATTAATGAAATTGTTCTTACTGGGGTAAATATTGGTGATTTTGGTATTCAGGAAGGATCTAGGAAAGAAACATTTTTCGATCTAGTAAAAAATTTAGATCAAGAGTCCTCCATTCCGAGATTGAGAATTTCTTCCATCGAACCGAATTTATTCAGTTCTGAAATGATTGAATATATTGCAAATTCTAAGAAATTCGTCCCCCATTTTCATATTCCCTTACAATCGGGTTCTAATACAGTTCTTCGATTAATGAAAAGAAGATATCAACGCGAATTATATGCTCAAAGGGTAGATTTAATCAAAAAACTTATGCCCAATGCCTGTATTGGAGTTGATGTAATAGTTGGACACCCAGGCGAGACAGAGGAATTATTTTTAGAAACTTTTCATTTTTTAAATGAATTAAATGTATCCTATCTGCATGTTTTCCCTTATTCAGAAAGACCCAATACCTATGCGGTAGATATCCAGCCAAAAGTTCAAGATCGAATTAAATCTGAAAGAGTAAAACAATTGATATCTTTATCTGATAAAAAGAAACGTGCATTTTATGAAAGCCAAATAGGAAAGCAAGGACAAGTACTTTTTGAAGAAAAAGTTGAAAATGGTAAAATGTCGGGATTTTCTGAAAATTATATTCGGGTAGAAAAGAATTATGACCCTCTTTTAGTAAATACCATTCAATCCGTACAATACCATTCTATTTCTGAAAATGGTAATATTCTTGCCTTATAAGATTTATATTTTCATAAATATTAACTGTAAAAAAAAACCGAGGCAAAACCTCGGTCTTTTTTAATCACAGGATCATTATACTTAATTTACTCGAATAACGACTCATCATGCTGAGATACATCCAATCCTAATCTTTCCTCTTCTTCCGTAACTCTCAATGGAATAATCTTGTCGGTAATAATTAATAATAAATAAGAAACACCGAATGCGAATGCAGATACCATTACCAAGGCGATTAAATGCTTTACAAATAAAGCTGTTTCGCCATAGAATAATCCTTGCTCAACTACTGCGCTATTTACAGTGCTGGTTGCAAAAACTCCTGTCAATAACATTCCCATCATTCCTCCTACACCATGGCAAGGGAATACATCCAATGAATCATCTAAATTTGATTTTGCTCTCCAATGTGCAATAACGTTAGAAACGATTGCAGAGATAGCTCCAATAAATATTGCTTGTGGAACAGTTACGAAACCAGATGCTGGTGTGATCGCAACTAAACCAACTACTGCACCAATTGCAAATCCTAAAGCGGATACTTTCTTTCCTTTTGTAACATCAAATAATACCCACGATAGTCCAGCTGCTGCTGCTGCAACGTGTGTTACTGCAAATGCAGATACTGCTAAAGTTCCAGCTCCTAAGGAAGATCCAGCGTTGAATCCGAACCATCCGAACCATAATAAACCAGTTCCTAATAATACGTAAGGAATATTCGCTGGAGGTAAAACATTTGATTCTTGAACAGACTTTCTTCTCTTTAAATAAAGAGCACCTGCTAATGCTGCCCAACCAGCCGACATATGAACTACAGTTCCTCCTGCAAAGTCTAAAACACCTAAGTTAAACAAGAAACCATCAGGGTGCCAAGTCCAGTGTGCTAAAGGAGCATATACCACTACGATGAATAATACCATGAACAATACATAAGCTTTAAAGTTAATTCTTTCTGCTAATGCACCTGAAATCAAGGCTGGAGTGATTACGGCAAACTTCATTTGAAAAAATGCAAACAAAGCAAAAGGGATAGTTAATGCGAAAGTAGTCCCTGAATAATCAAATACACCTTTGAACATAAAGAACGTAGTAGGATCTCCTACCCAACCTCCAATTGAATCTCCAAATGCTAAAGAGAATCCGAATACTACCCAAATCACAGAGATAACTCCCATTGCGATGAAGGATTGTAACATGGTTGAAATTACGTTTTTGTGATTCACCATTCCTCCATAAAAATATGCTAGGCCTGGTGTCATTAATAAAACTAGTCCTGATGCTACTAACATCCATGCTGTGTCTCCAGTGTCTATTCCTTCTGTTACGAATTCTCCAGGAGCCGGACTAAAAATGGCTAATAAGGATATTGCTAATAATATAAGCAATGGAATCCAGGTGGGCTTTTGTGTTGTCATAATAATAGAATTTTAAATTTCCTAACTGAGTAAATTAATTATTAATAAGAATAAATGAAGTGTAGACCAAATGTTGCCTGAGAATTAGTTGCTTCTCCTTTTGAGTTTACGAAATTGTTCGTAGCGTAAGAATCTATTCTAATTTCTGGCTTGATTAGTAAATGACCATTCGCGCTCGTAATATTTCCAGTAACCGTGAATGAATTAACGGATGTTCCTACTCCATCAGGACCTGTTAAAGCTCTTGCTCCTGAAGTATTATCGAAATATTCATATCTTCCGCCCAATGCAAAACTATCAGAGAATGCATAGTTTGAATAAATTGCTGCTCCTCCCCATGTTTTATTGCTTCCGATATCTCCACCTCCTTGGTAATCACCTGAAGCTGAACCAAATGCAGAATTCAATCCTAAATAATATTTATCTGTGATTTGGTATCCAGTTGTAAGGTCAATTATACTATATGACCCTGTAGAACCAGGAGCAGATTCATCTGAAACCATACCGTTTAAGTATAAATTCCAATCATCAGCTGGTGAAACATATATTTGTGATATTACCCCTTTTCCACTGTTATTATCATTCAAACCATCAATATTATTGACTAATCCAACCATAAAAGCTGCTCTGTCAGAAACAGGAAGATCTAATTTTGCTCCAATATGATAAAATGGACCATTGTTGAATAAATTTGAAAGTGAATAATTAAAGTTTGCTGGCGCATCGATTACTTCATAACCAATGTGTGTACCAAACTGACCAATTGTAAAGGAAGCTTTCTCTCCAAGACCGAAATTAATATAAGCTTGCTTGATTGCTAATGAAGTGGATGTTACCCCATCTCCTAAATTTCCAATTACGTTTCCGTAATTTCCTAAATCTGCATTCGGCCCAAATACTAAATCAATTACTACTTCTGAATTGCTCGTAGCAGCATATGATAATTTGGTTTGCGCAAGTCCTAATGAAAACTGGTTGCTGTAACGATCGAATGCTCTTTCCATCCCGGAAACCCCTAGATTACTTCTGTCTGTTGGTCCGTTAAAATTTGCCATATAGTATGCATCCACATACCCCGATAAACTAAATTTTGAACTGTCGGCTTCTACTTGTGAAAAACCTGTGAATCCGATAACGGATAATAGTGCTGTAGTAAATAATTTTCTCATAAATTGGACTTTTTAAAGTTAAATGCCTGATTACACTACAAAGATTAGAACTATTTTTATAGATACCAAATTTTTAAACCATTTTTTTTAAAAAAAACAGAAAAAAGTAAAAAATAGGGTAAAATTTAAACCTGTTTTTAATGTTTTTACAAAAAAATATAAAAAATAGGGTAAATTTTAAACAATAATTTTTAAAAATATTAAAAAATACTTCTTTTTTAATTTTAAGTTTAGGTATAAAAAAAAAGCCACACTTTCGTGTAGCTTTTTTATAATATCATAACTCTTAAAGAATGCCCATGAATAAATTCATCGGCTAATTACTTATTCTCCGTGTAACCATGCTTTTTTAGCTAAAAGCGTGTCTTCATCCTCCTCATGGTCAGGATCTGGTACACAACAATCCACAGGACATACAGCCGCACATTGAGGTTCTTCATGAAAACCTGTACATTCTGTACATTTATCGGGTACTATATAATAGAATTCATCTGATACAGGATCCATTGGATCTTCTGCATTCATACTTGAACCATCCCCTAATTCAACTTCTTTTAAAGCAGTCCCTCCTGCCCATGTCCATTCTATTCCACCTTCATATATTGCATTATTTGGGCATTCCGGTTCACATGCCCCACAATTGATACACTCGTCTGTAATGATAATTGCCATAGTACTCTTTTTTCTATTAGTCTACAAAATTAGTCAAGAATAGTTAAAATTGTATCAAATAATGAAAAAAAATTGTATTTTTTTTCGACCTTTGTATAAAATTATAAATTTAATTATGCCGAATTCTATTCATAAAGCAAGTTTTTTCCATTTTATCGACCAAACAAATGCGTTTTTTGCTAATTCATCTAACCAAGATAAAATTGAACTTTTTATAGAAAAGGCTATTATTGAGAATCCTTGGTTCACCAAAGATCAAATTAAAATTTCATTAAATGCTATCCTTTTAAAGTATTTTAACCTAAAAGATTGGGAAAAGTTTTTTGAAGATTATCCTAATTCAATAAATCATCGAAAAACCGTAGGCTTAATTCTTCCAGGAAATATACCGGCAGTTGGTATCCATGATATTTTAATGGTATTTGCCTCTGGACATTTTGCTAAGATTAAAGCTTCAAGTCAGGATAAAGCATTAATTGAATTATTTTTAGATATAGCAAAAAATACTCCTTTATATCATAATTTCGAAAAAGTAGATAAAATCACAGGTGTTGATGCAATTATTGCTACAGGTTCCGATAATTCTGCTAAATTATTTGAATCCTATTTTAAAGATATTCCTCGAATTATTCGCGGTAATCGTTCATCCATTGCCTATATCAAAGGAAATGAAGATGAAAATGATTTTAAAGAATTAGCGAAGGATATATTTACTTATTTTGGCCTAGGTTGCAGAAATGTTAGTTCAATTTTAATTCCTAGAAATTATAATCCTACCCCATTATTTGATGTATTAACGACTTATGATTACATAAACGATAATACGAAATATGCCAATAATTATCAATATCAGAGAACTTTACACGTATTTAATGGGAAAAAGCATTTTGACTTAGGGAATATTCTTGCGGTTGAGGAAATTGAAATTCAAGATGCTCCAATTGGTGTAATTAATCTTGTTCGATATGATTCATTAGAAAACGTTCAAGAATTAATTCAAAATTATTCAAATCATATTCAATGTTTAGTTGAAAAGGACAATGATTTAAATCTTCCAAATTCTTTTTATTTTGGTAAAGCACAAGAACCTGGATTAGAAGATTTTGCAGATTTAATTAATACTTACGAATTTTTGTTAAGTATATAAAATTTAAAATACTTGCAATTGAAGTACCTATTCCTGCGCCAACTAATACATCTATAGGGAAATGTGCTCCTAGATATATTCTTGAATAACTGACCATAAAAGCCCATATTAGCATGATAATTGTAGCTTTTTGGTTCTTGAATATATAATGTATTCCAGCAGCTAAACCAAATGAATTGGCAGCATGAGATGAACAAAAACCGTACATTCCACCACAACCATTCGGTAAATGGATCCAATTACTAAAAGCGTCTACGTGGCAGGGTCGTAATCTTGCTACCCATGGTTTTAGAATGGAAGAGCAAATCTGATCTGCCAATAATATTACCAATAGTAAATAAATGATTATTTTCCAGTTTTCTCGAGGATTTGATTTTAGAATTTGATAAATTATCAATAAATATAAAGGTATCCAAACTAATTTTTCAGAGAAAAAAATCATAATCTGATCCAAAATTGGATGATTATGTAAATTTATCCATTCAAATAAGGTATTATCCCAGTTTGGAAACATAATTAAAATTGAAAAAGGTTTCTAACGCGTTTTATGGTTTGTTTTGCAATAATTTCAGCCTTTTTTTCTCCTTCAACTAATTTTTCTTCGATAATTTTAGGATTTTCAATATAATATTGAAACAGTTCTCTAGGTTTTTCAAATTTTTCTAAAATTGCCTGATGAAGAGCTTGTTTAGCATGTCCATATCCATATCCTCCCTTTAAATAATTTTCCCTCATCTCTTCAATTTGTTCCGGACGCGCTATCAAAGAATATAATTTGAAAGTAATATCGTTTTCTGGATCCTTTGGTTCTTCTAAAGGAGTGGTGTCTGTCACGATTTTCTTTATCTGTTTCAGTAAATCTTTTTCAGGCAAGAAAATATCAATATAATTATTTAGCGATTTTGACATTTTATTTCCATCCAACCCAGGGATTGTCATTACATCCTCATTAATTTTTGATTCTGGAATAACAAAAATATCTTCTCCTGCATATCTATTCACCGTGGATGCAATATCTCTTGTCATTTCTAAATGTTGTCGTTGGTCCTTTCCTACTGGAACAACATCTGCATCATATAAAACGATATCTGCTGCTTGTAAAACTGGATATGTAAACAAGCCAGCATTTACATCTGCTAATTTTTCTGATTTATCTTTAAAACTATGTCCGTTGGCCAGCATCGGAAATGGGGTAAAACAATTTAAATACCACATTAATTCAGTATGGTAAGGCGCGAGTTTTGATTGACGATAGAAATAATTTGAATCGGTATCAAACCCAAAGGCTAACCAAGCTGCAGCAATGGATAAGGTATTTTGTTTAATTGTAGCTCCATCTTTTAAGGATGTAAGGGTATGTAAATCTGCTATAAATAAAAATGACTCGTTTTCCTTTTTCTTTGATAATTCAATTGCTGGGACAATTGCTCCCAAAATATTTCCTAAATGAGGTTTTCCAGATGATTGAATCCCAGTGAGTATACGCATTTTATTGATTTAATTTAAAAATTAATTGGTTTAAAATTAATTAAAATAATTGAAAATTTTGTAATTTAAAG
>CAZVFE010000028.1:0-22094 GCA_964626405.1 uncultured Cytophagales bacterium
TATAAAACTAATGAAAAATTTATAGTTTTCAGAACCATTTTAATATTGAAATAGTCAGGAATAAAAAAGCCTCTCAAATTTACTGAGAGGCTTTTTTATTATTAAACTAAATATTATTGAATTCGGATATAGGTTTTTATATTTGAATTTCCAGTTTTTTCATCAGTTGTTGTTTGAGAAAAACCATTATCATTTCTCTGAATTGTCATCTTATAGGTCCCTGTGATACCTTCCATACTGGATTCTTCCAATTCTTCCGTGACCATATCTCCATCTACGGTTAGGGTACCATGTCCTACATAGTTAATAATAGACCCATCTTCATTTTGGCTCTGAGCCCCCCACATAAATTCACCTTGATGAATCATTTTAAATTCATTATAGGAAACGTCTGTAGTATCACCGTCAATGATATTTAAGGTTTGGGACTGACGATATAGCCCGTCCAAATCAGAACTTTCCCCAGCAGAATGTCTTTCATAAGATTCTTCCAATTTCCATGCATTTCCATCATTATCAAGTATTTCATCAATAATTTGGTTATAACCTGATTCTGTCAATACGATTCTAAGGGTAAAATTTTTACCAGAGGAATCTGGATTTACATTCACCGCATGTTCGGTAAGCAAATCTCCTTCCATATCATAGGTACCTGCTGAAAAAGCACCAACCCCATCTCTTATTGCAATAAACATCCAGGCGTTATCAGAGTAAACCTTCATTTGATTGTCCACTACCATATCAGGATTTGTAAGACTATCCCCTTGATAATATGCCTGATTGGTTAAAGAATAATTCCCTGCCATACTTATAGCATTATCAGAATTTTTGGAGCAGGAAAATAAAATAAAAGCAAAAATAAATGCAGAAATTTTAATTAAATGTTTCATAATCATATAGTTGTTTATAGTTAAGAAAATTAAAAGTACTACATTTTTATTAAAAAAATCCAACTTAATATTATTATTGTGTAAATTATTTCATAATATACATATATTTTATAAATGAAATTTTATTATTTTAGGGAATTAAATTCTATTTTAAAATGAAAAAATTAATCTCCTATTTTACAGCTATTTTTCTTATTTTTATTCATATTTCTACCAGTCTTGCGCAGGAAACAAAACTGGAAAAAGATGCACGAATGGCATGGTGGCGGGATGCTACTTTCGGAATGTTTATTCATTGGGGACTTTATGCGATTCCAGCAGGAGAATACAATGGAAAAACGGTTGGAGAGGGTAAAATTGGAGAATGGATTCAACATACTTTAAATATTCCGAATAAGGAATATGAAAAATTTGCTGGACAATTCAATCCCATTTATTTTGATGCGAAAGAATGGGTTTCAATCGCCAAAAATGCAGGCATGAAATACATTGTTATTACCTCCAAACATCATGATGGTTTTTGTCTTTGGGATTCAAAAGTTTCAACCTATGATATTATGGATGCGAGTCCATACCAAAAAGATATTCTAATGGAACTTAAAAATGCTTGCGATGAAGCAGGAATAAAATTATGTTTTTATCATTCGATCATGGACTGGCACCATCCGGATGCAGAATCTCCAAAAGATTATAAGCATCAGAATAACCCGAATGCCAATTGGGCAAATTATCGGGAAACTTACCTAAAGCCTCAATTAAAGGAATTAATCACCAAATATCATCCAGCAGTTTTATGGTTTGATGGGGAATGGATTCCTGAATGGACGGAAGATCAGGGCAAGGATCTTTACAATTATTTAATGAAATTAGATCCAAATTTAATCATCAATAATCGAATTGGAAAAGGAAGAAAAGGAATGTCTGGCATGAATAAATACGAGGATGCTGCTGGAGATTTCGGAACTCCAGAACAAGAAATTTTGGAAGGTACCTCCACAATGGATTGGGAATCCTGTATGACCATGAATGATACATGGGGTTACAGAAAAGATGATTTCAATTGGAAAACATCGGAACAATTAATTACCAATTTAATTGATGTAGCTGCGAAGGGTGGAAATTATCTTTTAAATATTGGTCCGATGGCCACTGGTAAAATTCCCGAAGCTTCAATTGAACGGTTATATAATATGGGTGCATGGTTAAAAATTAATGGCGAGGCTATTTATGCTACCAATTCATGGAAAACCTTTAAAGAAGAAAATATTTATTTCACTCAGAATGGCGACTATGTATATGCCATTGCCACAAAAAAGCCTGAAAACGGAAAATTATTGATTAATTCTGTCGAACCGCTTCAGACTAGTGAAATCTTACATTTATCCAGTGGGAAAAACCCTTCTTGGGAAATGAATCCTTCAAACCAATTGGAAATCAATGTGATGGGAATACAAGATTTTGGGTATGGACAAGTTTTTAAAATTAAAATTAAATAACATCTAGAACGAATTTACCTTTTTCTCCAATTCTATTTTTGGTTTTTTCAAGGATATATCTTTGTTGATCAACTTGTTGTGGCTGTTCTCTAGAACAAAAATAACTATGAATACTTCTTCTATCCTTTTCAGTATGGTTGGTTGTACCCCCATGCCAAACATGAGAATTAAAAATAAAAACAGAACCCGCTGGTGCAATGATTCGAATTTCATCTGGATGTTTTTCATTGACATCCTCCATTCCATTTTCTGGCAATAAATTCAATAAATGAGAACCTGGAACAATCCTGGTTGAGCCATTATCGGGTGTAAAATCATCTAAAAGCCAAATACTATTACAAACTTTATAATCCTTATTCACTACAGTATTCCCCCAATCAACATGTAATTTCTGATGACCTTTCCCTGGTTTTGCAGCTCGATAATTTAAGGAGGATAATTTATAGCTCTTTCCTAAAACTCCCTCAATTCCAGCAAGCACTCGGGGATGAGTATAGAAAATATCAAATTCTTCACCCTTATTCACTAAATCAGCCAAACGGTCGGCCCCTTCCTCTTTTGGGTGACGAATATATTTTGAATCAAATAATTCACTTCCTGCATTCTCACCTTCTTGATTCATCAATTCATCAATTCTTGAATTGATTCGATCTACCTGGGTCTTATCTAATAAAACTCCCAAATTTAAATACCCATTCTGGTCTAAAAATTCTTGTTCGGATTTTGTCAACATTTTTTTAAATCATTTTTCATATTAAAATAACCAGAATATCGATAATCTACTCATTTCACTTGAATTTTTCACAAAAAAAAATTAAATTTTCCTCATGGGGTGGGAGGAGCTATTTTACCCCTTAACCAAAATTAAATTTAATTCCTAACAAGAAAATGATTAAATTAAGTTCATGAATTTGATTAAATTATTTCCAAGAAATTGATTAAATTCAAAATCTCTATAACCTAAAAAATAAATGGCAGAAGCAAAAACTATTCTTATACCTGCAGAATCCATGCAGAAAACTTTTAAAAAAATCTTAATTGATTTAAAATTTCCAAAAAAAATTGCTGCTGAAAATGCAAAAATATTTACAGAAAATTCAATCGATGGAATATATACTCATGGAGTAAATCGCTTTCCACGATTTGTACAATATATCAAAGATGGTCATATTAAACCTTCGGCTAAGCCAAAAAGAAAACATAAATTTGGTGGTATTGAACAATGGGATGGAAAATTAGGGCCTGGCCCTACCAATGCTTCATTTGCAACCGAAAGAGCCATGAAACTAGCTAAAAAGCATGGTATTGGTTGCGTTGCATTGGCCAATACCAATCATTGGATGCGTGGTGGAGCCTTTGGTTGGCAAGCTGCAAAAGAAGGCTTTGCATTTATTTCCTGGACAAACACCCTGGCCGTAATGCCAGCTTGGGGAGCAAAAGATGCTAAAATTGGAAATAATCCGCTTGTCTTTGGCCTCCCCTTTCATGATGAGGCGGTAGTTTTAGATATGGCTATGTCTCAGTTTTCCTTTGGAGCTATGGACTTAGCAGTTAAAAAGGGCGTTAAATTGCCAGTCGTAGGAGGTTTTGATACCAAAGGAAAAATTACCGATGACCCTGCGGAAATCCTAGAATCTTGGCGTCCACTTCCCATCGGCTATTGGAAAGGTGCTGGTTTATCCTTCCTCCTAGATCTTATGGCTGCAATTCTTTCAGACGGCCTTTCTGTACACAAGGTAAGTCAACAACCAGCAGAAATTGCTAGTTCACAAATATTTATTGCGATCGATTTAAAAAAATTACCCAATCATTCCATCGTCTCAAAAACCATTCAAGAAATCGTAGATGACCTTAAAACTTCCATTCCTGCGGATAAAAACTCCATAATTTCCTACCCAGGAGAACGTGTTCTTCAAACCAGAGAAAAAAATCTTTCAGAAGGTATTCCTGTTTTAGAGACTGTTTGGAATGAAATAATTCATTAATTTTTTGGTAAAATATTCAAAATAACTCGCTTGTAGCTCGACATTGCCGGGCTACCCTTATCGGTTACCTTCAATATAAAATGTAAGGTTTGAGGACTATCCACTTCCGGTACGATAAAATCATGCTGATTATATAAATTTTCAGCTTGTCCCCCAAAACTTATTTTCCCCTTAAAGGTCCCTGCTTCTAAATAAGGGAACCACCAGTAGGACATACTATCCCCATCAGGATCATAGGTGCCTTTCGCATCCAAATCAATTTTGTCTCCAGAGTGAACCGTTATTTCATCTGGAATCGTTAATTGAATAACAGGCGCATGATTCGCCTCCTCATAGGATTTAAAAGTCCAATCCATTCGAGCTGCAAAATCTCGTTGAAAATCATCTCTCCAACGCCATAAACTAACCCAATTATTCTTGAATACTAAACTATCCTTTCGAATAGACTGTCCAAATTCATTCGGAACACGCGGACTAAATTCATCCTCAGCATTGGTCCATATCGCTCGAGTCTCCTGTTCAATTGGCACTCCACCTGTCGCCTGATTTTGAGTGGGTATTTCCTTAGGTAAATAATATTCATAACGACCTCCCCAGCCTCCCCAATTTGGTCTTTCGGGATTACTCAAACCATTCGGAATCAAATTCAAATAAGCTGGAGTATCACCTTCCATTCCATAGGCTACATCAGGATACATGGCCCCCAAAGGACCATGATTTTGCTGAATATTTTCTGCTAACCATGAATTAGAAATAGTGGTATTATCTATACCTTTAATGGGACGATTAATCGCTATCCAAGTAGAACGGAAATAACCTCCAGGACTTACAATAAAAAATAAATCCGGAAAATTATTCCGTATCCAAATACCGCTATCATCCTGATCAGAAATGGTATAAACTCTTAATTTGGCAATTATTTCTTTTAATTCATTCTTTGAACGCGTCTCCCTTAGTTTCCATAATGCTTGAGCTAAGGTATTCGGCCCTCCCCAAACAGAAATATAGATCGGACGATCATCTTCTCGGTCAATCACTTCAATAATTTTTTCTGAACCCTCAGAATCATGCCCCTTTCCCACTGCTGCCATTCCATAAATAGGAAGACCCTTTGAAACGATAGAATTTAAATAATCAGCACTAGGAAAACCTGCTTCATGCTTCAATAAATTCGACTGAACCTTTCCATATGCATTAATAATTTCATGCATAGTTTCTGGTACAACCTTTTTCCTTTGATGCGTTGAAGTAGTAGCAATTAATGCTTCAATATCAATTTTATTGGAATATAATAATAAACGCACTAAGGATTGAGAATCATCTGGATCGGCCTCAATATCTGATAATACGACCAAACGATGATTTTGAGATTGAGCGAATGCATTTAAATTGAATACTAAAAAAAACAGAAAAGAATAAATTAGTTTTTGGTTCATTTTTGTAACTCTAATAAATGAAAAATGGATTATTACTTTAAAATGGATTTAAAAATAGGTTAAAACAAATATACTCAATTTAATTTATTCGTAAAATTTTCTTAACTTTATCCAATTTATACACACATCAACAAACCCTAATAAAATGAAAACCAAAAAAGAAATTACAGAAAATTGGCTCCCTAGATATACTGGTCGCCAATTAGAGGAATTTACACCCTATATCCTCGTCACAAACTTTTCAAAATACTTGGAAATATTTGCAAACCATTACAACGTAGAGATTCAAGGTAAAGAATTCCCCATTCAAACTGTCGTGGCAGATGGAATTACATTGATTAATTTTGGAATGGGTAGCCCGATGGCTGCAACAATAACAGACCTTCTCTCTTCCATTCACCCTAAAGCCATTCTTTTTCTTGGAAAATGCGGAGGATTAAAATCAAAAAATAATATCGGAGACTTCATTTTACCGATTGCGGCAATTAGAGGAGAAGGAACCTCCGTTGATTATTTCCCTCCAGAAGTACCAGCATTGCCTGCTTTCGCCTTGCAAAAGGCAGTTTCTACAACTATAAGAGATTATGGCTTAGATTATTGGACAGGCACTGTTTATACAACGAATAGAAGAGTATGGGAACACGACGAATCCTTCAAATCTTATTTGGAAAAAATTCGGGCAATAGCAATCGATATGGAAACCGCCACTATTTTCTCTGTAGGCTTTTATAATTCAATTCCCACAGGAGCCCTATTATTGGTAAGCGACCAACCCATGACGCCAGAGGGGGTGAAAACATCCGAAAGTGACAAAAAAGTTACAGCAAATTTTGTGGAAACACATATAAAAATAGGAGTAGACTCCCTAAAGCAATTAATCAATAATGGGCAAACGGTTAAACACTTGAAGTTTTAAGTATTAAAAAAGAAATTAATTGCCAATACTACTCCCATAGATACTAATAATCCGATCATTAATTTCAAGAAATCTTTCAAAAGCATTGGAAAGATTTCTTTTACCTTGGCCTTTCCCGTCCATAATCCAGAATTTAATGCCAATTCTCTTCCGGTTAATAAACCTACAAATACCCAAGTAGTACTCATTGGAATACTATTAACCTCTTTAAAATACAATAGAATAAAGGCATAAATTGCATCGATAAAGGTTGCAGAACGAATATATTTGGTATTTTTCTTTGAAATAACAATCTTCTGAATTTTTCCTCCCCCCTGATAAAAAATAAAGCCTAAACAAATAATGAAAAATGTTAATACCAAAATAAATTGAATAATCGACAAATTTCTTGGTAAAAATACTGAGATATTGGCCACATCATGCATCAACCACGTAGCCCATAAAAAGGAAGTAGTTCCCCATTGAGCAATCACCCAATAGGTTCTGTTTTTATCGGAAACATCCTTGGATTCATCTAAGATTTTTGATAAAAGTAGCCAAAATATATAGGCAACAATTGCTGCAATTACATAGCCCATCACCGATTTCATCAGCATGGAACCTAAAACGACAGAAGAGGCAAAAGAGGATAAAACTAAAAACGAAGTAGATACTGGCACTCCTTTCCTGGTAAGAAAAATTAAAGCCAAGGGAGCTATAGCTTGATACCATTTTACATCCACATAGGGGATTTTTTCCAATCTTCCGAAAGAAATATCTCCACCATATTCAATAAAACCATAACCTAATGTAATGATTAAGACAAAGGATGCTGCCATCCACAATCCCCACCAAGGAATATTTTTTTTATTTGAGGCAATCCAAGTACCTAAAGTTTGAACTGAATCATTGGCAATTACAGAAAATCCTGCCAATACGAAACCTAAAATTGCAATAAAATCCATTCTTTAATTTTTCTACCTAACCCAAAAATCAATTTATAAATAAATTAATTAACCATTAACCAAAGGTATTATTTATTAATAAAAAATACCATGAAATTGATAAGTTGAATAAAAATTTAATATTGGAATAATATTGAATTATCCTTTACTTTGAAAAATCAATATTTTCAAATGAACCTAAATGCAGATCTTGGTGAAGGAATATTACATGAAAAGGAAATTTTTCCTTGGATAAATTCCTGTAGTATTGCCTGCGGTGGTCATTATGGAAATGCTAATTCAATCTTAAATTCATTAGAATTAGCAATAAAATATCAAGTTCTTCCGGGTGCACATCCCTCCTATCCAGATAAAAAAAACTTTGGACGAATCTCAATTGAAATAACTAAAAATGAATTTCAATCCTCAATTCGAGATCAAATAAATTTATATTTCGAAGTACTAACAAAATTAAACCTTAAAAACGACCATATAAAAGCTCACGGAGCATTATATAATGATTTAGCAAAAAATTCAACTTTGGCCGAATGGTATTTAGAATGTATTCAAGAATTTCCCTTTAATTTTCTTTACCTTCCTCCAAACTCTGAAATTGAAAAACTTGCAATCAGAAATAATATCCCCTATTTGAAAGAAGGCTTTTTAGATCGAAATTACAATTTAGATGGAAGTTTGGTGCCACGATCACAAAAAAATGCCCTTATTCAAAATAAAAAAGATTTATTAATTCAATTTGATAAATTTGAAAAGGAAAATAAATTCAATACTTATTGCCTTCATGGGGATCATCCTAAAATTTTAGAATTTTTAAAAATTTTAAACCTGAAAAATAAATAATTTGAAATCTTTTTCTTTAAAATATTTCCCAATCAATTCACATGGCTTATTAATCCAATGGCCAGAATTAATCAATCTGGAAATTTTAAAAGATATAATCTCCTTCAAAAATAAAATTGAAGAAAATCATAAGCTCAATTATATACAAAATTCCTACAATGAACTATTAATGGAATTTCCTGAACCTATTCATAATATAAAAACCTTAATAAATGAATTTAATCTGATTTATAGGGATAAAAAATCCGTAGATTTCAAATCTGAAAAAGTTTATATCCCTGTTTGTTATGAACCAGAATTTGGAATAGATTTAATCCAATTATGCTATAATTTAAATTTGAGCTCCAAAGAATTAATCCAATTACATACAGAAAACACCTACACCCTTTATTCCATCGGTTTTCTGCCTGGATTCATGTACCTCGGTGGGTTAAATCCTTTATTATATTATCCTAGAAAAGAAAATCCTCGTCAAACCGTTCCTAAAGGAGCTGTAGGGATTGGAGGAAACCAAACTGGCATTTATCCTCAGACGAGTCCTGGTGGCTGGCAAATCATAGGAAATTCACCAATTTCCTTGTTTGACCTAAAAAATGACCCTCCTTTTTTTGCCAATATTGGAGATCAAATTCAATTCTTTTCGATCTCAAAACAGGAATATGAAATAATTCAAATTCAAAATCAAACTGGAATTTATCAATGTAAAAAGGAGGTGATATCATGGTAAAATTCATTAAATCAGGCCTTTATACCTCCCTTCAAGATATAGGAAGAAAAAAATACCGAAATTGGGGTATTCCAGAATCTGGGTTTATGGACGCTAATTCGGCAAAAATTGCTAATCTTTTGTTAGCAAACCCGGAGAATAAATCTCTTTTTGAAGTAACGATGGTGGGCCCAATTATCGAATTCCAAATTGAAACGTATATTGCCATAACGGGTGCTGAATTTGAAATTTATTTGAATGAATATCCTTTTCCTATGTATCAAGCTGTATGGGTAAAAAAGGGTGATATTTTAAAATTTGGGAAACTGAAAAAAGGCTTGAGAGCCTATTTGGCAATTCAACACCCAATCGAAACCCCAATTATTTTAGAAAGTCAATCCTTTTATCATCCGATAACTGAAAATTCAACCATAAAAAATGGAGATATAATTAAACTTTCAACCATCCAACATAAATTTTATCCAAATCCTAATATTTCTTATCAACTTACTGAATTAGATTCTAACCAAATTGAAGTAAAAAAAGGTCCTGAATTCAGCTTCCTAAATCCTATTCACCTTGAAAAATTAGAGTCGACAAATTTCGAAGTCACAAATCGAAATAATAGAATGGCTTATGCCCTATCTCCGAATCTTCCCAGCCTAAAAAAGAACCTAATAACTTGTCCTGTTTTACCAGGCACAATTCAATTAACAAAAGATGGAAGTTTATTTGTTTTAATGAGAGACGGACAAACAACTGGCGGTTATCCAAGAATTTTACAATTAACAGAAACTGCAATACACCAATTGTCACAATTAAAAATAGGTTCAAATTTCAAATTCAAAATAATTTAAACTAAATTAACTTTTAAATGCTCCTAAGCTCATGAAAAATAGTTTAGTCCTTTTATTATTAATCAGTCTTTGTTCTTGTAATAATCTTTTCCAAAAGGAAGAATTAATTAGAATAAATATCGATTTACATTCGCCACAACAAAAAATTCATGGCTTTGGTGCCTCCGATGCTTGGTCCACTCAATTTATTGGAAAATATTGGCCGAAGGAGAAGAAAAATCAAATAGCAGACTGGCTATTTAGTAAGGAATTGGAAAATAATTCTCCAAAAGGTATTGCATTAAGTCAATGGAGATTCAATATTGGAGCCGGCTCAGCGCAGCAAGGTGATTATAGCGGAATAAAAGATGTATGGAGAAGATCTGAATCCATGATAGAACCAGATGGGGTCTGGAATTGGGATACTCAATTAGGACAAAGATGGTTTTTAAGAGCGGCTCAATCCAGAGGTGTGGAGAATTTTATTGGATTTGTAAACTCTCCGCCAGTAGCACTTACGAAAAATGCGAAGGCCTATTCCTCGGGAGATAAATATTATAACCTTTCTGAATTTACCTATTATGATTATGCAAAATTTCTTGCCAGTGTTGTTTATAATATTCAGGATAAAGATTCCGTTTTTCTAAACTCGATAAGTCCATTTAACGAACCACAATGGGATTGGGCAGATGGTACTCAAGAAGGGAGCCCTATCCAGAATTATGAAATTAAGGATATTGCTAAGGTGATTGACCAGCTTTTCAAAGAAAGAAATATCCAAACAAATATTGAAATCACCGAAGCTGGAAAGCTAAACTATCTTTACGAAAAAGCAGATAAACCAGGAAGAGGAGAACAAATTAAAACTTTTTTTGATCCTGTTTCAAAATATTATTCAGGGAATATTCCTAGAATTTCTAAAACAATTTCAGCCCATAGTTATTTCACCACATGGCCCCTAGATTCCCTAGTGGCAATTAGAGAAAAGGTCAAAATGGAAATTGAAAAACTGGCATTTCCTATTGAATTTATCATGTCTGAGTACTGTATTTTAGATGATAATAAAGAAATAAAAGGAAATAAAAGAGATTTAGGAATAAATACCGCTCTCTATGTTGCAAGGATTATATTTGCAGATTTATCCATTGCCAATGCGAGTTCTTGGTCTTGGTGGCTAGCCATTTCACCCTACAATTTTAAGGATGGTTTAATTTATGTGGATAAAAATACTCAAAATGGAAAATTTTATGATTCAAAAACCCTTTGGGCACTCGGAAATTATTCCAGATTTATTCGTCCGGGCATGCAGAGGTATGAAATAAACCGAAATGATAATCTCTCCAAGGCTGAATCTCTGGAAAACCTCATGACTAGTTCCTACCTTTCAGAAGACAAAAAAGGGCTAACTACGGTTTTTGTAAATTATTCAGAAAATGAAAAGGAAATCAATTTTGATCTTTCCAATCTATCTCTTGAAAATGATCTAAATATTTATATCACAGATAAGGAAAGAAACCTAAAATTTTCAGGGAAATTATCAAAAACAGAAAATCTAATTATCCCACCAAAATCTATTCTTACCCTTTCGAATATCGATTAATTTAGAATAAATCCTAATTTATCTGTACTTTTGCGGGATGAAACAATATTTCAATCTATTCGATTTCAACCAAAAAGTTAATTATAAAACAGAAGCATTATCAGGTTTAACCGTCGCTCTGGCACTGGTACCGGAGGCAGTAGCTTTTGCCCTATTGGCTGGATTACATCCTCTTACTGGCTTATATGCTGCATTCATGATGGGATTTGTCACTTCCATTTTAGGAGGTAGACCTGGCATGATTTCAGGGGCAACTGGCGCTGTAGCTGTTGTATTCCTTGGTTTAATCTCAGAATTAAAAGCCGCAAATCCAGAAATCAATCTGGACCAAATCACGCAATACGTTTTCATTACTGTTATTTTAGCTGGGATTATCCAATTAATTGCAGGTTTTTTAAAATTAGGAAAACTCATGAGGCTTGTGCCGCAACCCGTTATTTTCGGTTTTGTAAACGGTTTAGCCATCATCATTTTTTCTGCACAAATACCTCAATTTACTGTTGATAGTACCAACCCCAATTCTCCATGGATGCAAGGGGAACAATTGTATACTTTCTCCGGTTTAGTAGCCCTGGCAATTTTAATAATTTGGGGCTTACCTAAAATCACCAAAGCTTTCCCCTCAGGTCTGGCGGCCATACTGGCCATTTTTGGAGTTGTCTATTTCTTCGATATTGAAACTACTACCGTTGGCAATATCGCCTCGGTTAGCGGAGGTTTTCCTTTTCCGAAAATACCAAACGTACCATTTAATTTAGAGACCTTTTTAATGATCCTACCCTATTCCGCAATCGTTGCTGGAGTTGGTTTGATAGAATCTTTACTTACCCTAAATATAATCGACGAAATAACTCAGACAAAAGGAAGAGGAAATAAGGAAGCTATTGCACAAGGAACTGCCAATATTTTATCTGGATTTTTCCTAGGTATGGGTGGTTGTGCTATGATTGGACAAAGTTTAATCAACATCTCCTCCGGTTCAAGGGCAAGAATGGCAGGTATCGTAGCCTCTGTTATGTTATTGATTTTCGTATTATTTGGAGCCCCAATTATCCAACAATTACCTATGGCTGCCCTGACTGGATTAATGATTATGGTTTCCATTGGAACCTTTGAATGGGCTAGCTTTAAGGTTTTCAATAAAATGCCTAAATCAGATATTTTTGTCATGCTTACAGTTACGATTGTTACTGTTTTACTTCATAATTTGGCCTTAGCAGTATTAATTGGAGTAATTATCGCAGCATTAGTGTTTGCTTGGGATAATGCCAAAAGAATCCGTGCCAGAAAAAAAATTGATGAAAATGGAATAAAATATTATGAAATTTATGGCCCACTTTTCTTTGGCTCTGTTTCCGCTTTCAATGAAAAATTTGATATCCAAAACGACCCAGAAAAAGTGGTAATAGATTTTTTCGAAAGTAGAATTGTAGATATGTCTGCGATCGAAACATTAAATAAACTAACAGAAAGATATAAAAATGCTGGTAAGGAAATTCAATTAAAACATCTTTCGCCTGATTGTAGAAATTTATTAAAAAACGCAGCGGATATTATCGATATCAATGTTTTAGAAGACCCAACTTATAAAGTAATTAGCGATTAATCTTTTTCTAATCCGTTATTTAAAGAACTTATTTCAAAAGAAATTCGTTATATTTCTATATTCAATCAAGAATAATGGCCGATTCTCAACATATAAAATCAATCTTTCCTGTAACAGGTATGACCTGTGCGTCCTGTGCCAGTAGTGCGGAAACCATTATTCAAAATCAAGATGGGGTTTACCAAGCTTCCGTTAATTTTGCAACAGGAAACCTCCAAGTTGAATATGACCCCATAGAAATCAATCCAAATTCTATGAAGGAGGCCCTTCAATTTGTTGGTTTTGATTTATTAATTGAGGAAAAAGAAAGTTCACAAGAGTCCCTTGAGGAATATCAAATAAAAAAATTAAAAAAATTAAAATTCCGAACCTACGGAGCAATTTCACTTTCCCTTCCAATCATTTTAATTGGTATGGTATTCCCTCAAATTCCTTATGCAAAATTTTGGATGTGGATTTTATCTAGCCCCGTGCTATTTTATTTTGGCAAGGAATTCTTTATAAATGCTTTTAAACAAGCAAAAAATAAAATGGCCAATATGGACACTCTCGTATCCTTAAGTACGGGAATAGCCTATATTTTCAGTTTATTCAATCTATTTTATCCTGAATATTGGCTAGAAAAAGGACTTGAACCACATGTCTATTTTGAAGCCTCTGCCGTGGTAATAGCCTTTATTCTTCTTGGAAAATTATTGGAAGAAAATGCGAAAAGCTCCACTTCTAATGCCATTAAAAAATTAATGGGCCTTCAACCTAAAGAAGTTACCATTATCACAAATGAGCAATTAGAAAAAACTATTTTTATCGAGGAAATTAGTATAGGAGATATTATTCTGGTAAAACCTGGCGAGAAAATTGCTGTAGATGGAATTATTAAACAAGGCCAATCTTTTGTGGATGAAAGTATGCTCACTGGTGAACCCCTGCCAGTAGAAAAAAAAGAAATGGATAAAGTATTTGCAGGGACTATCAACCAAAAAGGTTCCTTTCAATTCCAAGCAGAAAATATTGGGAAAAATACATTACTGGCTCAAATCATCCAAACCGTTCAAAATGCACAAGGATCAAAAGCTCCTGTACAAAAACTCGTCGATAAAATTGCTAGGATATTTGTCCCAACTGTCATTATTATCGCCCTATTGAGTTTTATTTTTTGGATAAGCTTTGGCGGAGAAAATAAATTCGCACAAGGACTCCTAGCGGCTGTCACAGTTCTGGTAATTGCTTGTCCTTGCGCTCTCGGATTAGCCACTCCTACTGCAATCATGGTTGGAGTAGGAAAAGGGGCAGAAAATGGGATTTTAATAAAAGATGCTGAAAGTTTGGAATTAGCAAAGAAAATGGATGCGATTATTCTGGATAAAACAGGAACTATCACAAAAGGAAAACCCATTTTGACCAATATCCTATGGGATAACCAAAGTGAATTATTAATTGATGAACTGGTAAGCTTAGAAAAACAATCTGAACATCCCTTGGCGGAAGCAGTAATTGCTCATTTTAAAGATTTTAAAGTTAAAAAAATCGATTCATTTGAAAGTATAACAGGAAACGGACTTAAAGGTAAAATTGGCGATATAGATTATTTTATTGGCAACAGTAAATTAATGGAAGCAAACCAGATTGTGATTTCAGAAAAATTAATTCTCAAAGCAAAAGAATGGAGTTCAGATGCTAAAACTGTGATTTGGTTTTCAAATTCCTCTAAAGCCCTAGCAATTATTGCTATAGAAGATGAAATTAAAGAAAGCTCTGTTCAAGCTATTCAAAAACTTCAGTCCTTGGGAATTGAAACTTATATGCTTACTGGAGATAATGCCCAAACAGCGGCATCAATTGCCAAAAAAGCATCCATAAGTAATTTTGAGGCTGAATTTATGCCACAGGATAAGGCAAATTTTATAAAAAATTTACAAAAAAACGGAAAAATAGTTGGGATGGTTGGAGATGGAATAAATGATAGCACTGCCTTAGCAACTGCTGATATCAGCATTGCCATGGGGTCAGGCTCTGATATTGCCATGGATGTGGCTAAAATGACGATTATTTCCTCAGATTTAAATAAAATTCCTTTTGCACTTAAACTCTCCCATCAAACAGTTGCAACAGTAAAACAAAATTTATTCTGGGCATTCATTTATAATATTATCGGCATTCCAATTGCAGCAGGAATGCTATATCCAATCAATGGGTTCTTATTAAATCCAATGATTGCAGGAGCAGCGATGGCAATGTCTTCTGTTTCTGTGGTAAGTAATAGTTTATTATTAAAATTTAAAAATTAAAATAACGATGAAATTTAAAACGAATATTAATTGTGGTGGCTGTATTGCTAGAGTAAAACCCCATTTAGATAAATTAGAAGGCATTCGTTCCTGGGAAGTTGATACGGATAATCCTGATAAAATTTTAAGCATTGAAGCCATAAGCTCAAGCCCTGAAGATATTACCAGTCTCTTGAAAAAATGCGGTTTTAATGCAGAATTGATTAACTAATATTTTCATATTGTTTTATCCAAGAAAAATGCTCTTCACAAACTTGAAGGGCATTTTTTTGTATAAATTCTACAAAAGCTTTAGAAGCCGGAGTTAATTTTCGACCCTTTAACCAAACTAATTTCCATTGTGTTTTTATGGGTAATTTTTTGGTAGGAATAATCCGTAATGAACCCTCCAAAATCTCATGTTTTATACCAACTATAGGCAATATAGATACCCCTAATCCTGCCAAAACAGCTTGCTTCACCGCCTCATTGGAAGTCAATTCTAGCTTCTTCCGATTTTTCATCTTGTCTTTAGAAAAATAATCAGACATAATTTTTCTCGTTACGGAACCTTCCTCCCGAAAAATATAATGATCTGATCCCTTGATCTTACTAGGACCTACCAAATAAAGATAATTTTCCAATAAATCTATATATTCCAAATCCAAATCATCCGGCATTATCGATATTACGGCAAAATCGATTTCGTGCTTTTTTAAACTATTTAATACCTGAGACCTATTGGTGATGTCTAATACTAAATCTATTCCCTCATGGATAGAGAAAAAATCTTTAATAAAATAAGGTACCAAATATTTTCCCGTAGAGGCAGATGAAATTCGAATCTTCCCCGTCAAGATCCCCTCATATTCCTTGGTTTTAAATTTTAAATTCTCTAAATCCTCCATCACTTTCTGGGCCATTTCTGCTATTTCATAACCAAAATCTGTAATATGTAATCTACGTCTGTATAATTCTGTCAGAGGTATACTAAATTGATCTTGGAAATTTTTTAATTGAATTGAAACCGAAGGCTGTGTCATATTCAATTCCTGTGAGGCTTGTGTAATACTCTGAAATTCAACGATTTTCAAATAAACTCTTAGCTGATGGATAGTATAGTTCATAAAATAAGACTATGATTGTAATAGTAAATATAAATAAAAATATATGAATTCTAACTTTTAAATTTGTAAAAAAAACAAAGCATGAGCCCAACCTTTTCTTTTCAAAAAATTCAATCCGTTTTTCTTTTAGACAATCTAAGCATTCTTACTTTCATCATGGTGGCTATTATCGGTACCGTGGTTATTCGTTTTAGTAAGAATTATCTGGATGGCGAAAAATTTAAAACGAAATTTTTACAAAATTTAGTATTAACCCTAAGTTCAATTAGTCTATTTCTAATTTCAGGCGATCTAATTATTCTTTGGATTGCTTGGGTGAGTACCAGTTTGTTCCTTCATCAATTACTTATCCATTACCCGGATCGTCCTAAGGCCCAAGCAGCAGCAAAAAATAAATATATATTGGCAAGAATTGGAGATGGACTATTATTAATTGCTTTTTATATACTATATGAAGAATTTCATACAACCAATATCAAAGAAATCCTAGCCTCCTTGGAAATAACAACCAAATATTCAATTCGCCTTGAAATAAGTGGTTTACTTTTAGTTTTGGCTGCCATCGTCAAATCTGCTCAAATACCTTTCCAGGGATGGCTTTTGGA
Source organism: uncultured Cytophagales bacterium (assembly GCA_964626405.1). Classification (GTDB taxonomy): domain Bacteria; phylum Bacteroidota; class Bacteroidia; order Cytophagales; family Spirosomataceae; genus CAZVFE01. The sequence goes on from CAZVFE010000028.1 coordinate 17,252, forward strand.
TGTGATGGAGGCACCAACACCAGTTTCTGCTCTATTGCATGCCGGCCTAATCAATGCCGGACCATTTCTAATAATCCGATTCTCCCATTTAATAGAAAATGGAAATTATAGCTCAATTTTAATCTTAGTTTGGGCCGGAATTTCTGCAACCTTAGCAACCATAATTTTTACTACCCAATCAAAACTTAAAACGGGTCTTGCCTATTCAAGTATTGCCCATATGGGCTTTTCCCTATTCCTTACCGGAATGGGCTTCTATTCAGCAGCATTATTACATATTATTTCCCATTCATTCTACAAGGCCTATTCCTTTCTTTCCTCAGGTAATACAATTGCCAAAGCAAAAGCTTTTAATTCAAATGAGTGGTCAAGATCCATGGAAAAATTAATTACAAAATATTCAACTCTTTCCTTTGGAATAATTATCCAAAGAATATTAATCCTTATCCTTATTTTTCTTGGCTTGGAATATGGAATAAAATATCTAATGAATACTAAAATAGATTCAATTCTTCCATTAATTTACCTATATGCCGGATTAATCTCCTTCTACTTCCTGAAAATTATTCTTCTAAAAAATAATTTCCTATTAAATAACCAATGGATTTATCGTTTTGGAATTCACGTTAGAAACGGATTCTATTTTTCACAAATCTTTAGAAATATCTTCAAAATCAACTAAAATGAATCATCTGAACTATCATTCTTTTATTTCCTCAGCTTGCTCAAAAATAGCACCTTCTTGGCCCTTAAAGAACATGATCGCAGTGAATCCTTTCTTAGGCCTGAGCAATTATTCCTTCGATGAGGCATCGAAAATCTTAATGGAAAGAGGAGATTTCCATACTACCATGCCCCTTTCTTTTTATATCGAAAAATATTCTAATGGAAAGATTAATGAAAAAATTTTACAAGAATCAATCGGTAAAAATAATTCCCTAGAAGAATTTATTGAGGAGGCAAAATCTTATTTAATTTCTGGGGAAGATAGAATCGATTACCATCGTCCAACAATTGGCTTAATAGATCTAGCAGAAGGAATTTCAGGTAAAAAAATAAACGATTTTATCATAGAAAAATTAGCAAACTTTGCTGCTGCATATTTTGATGAAAACCAAGCTTTATGGCAAACAGCTGATAAATCCAAAAACCTTTATTCTTCCTGGAAATTAGAATCAAAAATTGATCGTTCCTACGAATTATTTGGAATGAAAGATTTTAATTTCTTCCTTTCCGTATTGCCCGAAGATCCCAATAAAATAAGGGATTTTATATTGAATAAATTAGATATTTCAGAAAATAACCTTGATGCCTATTTACATGGACTTCTTCTTAAAATTTCAGGTTGGGGGTCCTATATTGCTGGAATCGATTATCAAAATAAATTGGAAGGAAAACAATCCAACAACCTTGAAAATTTCCTAACAATCCTATTGACGATTGAGTTTTATTTTTACCAGCATTATTCCTCTAAAATTTTACAGGAAAAATGGATAACTCATAAAAATAAAAGATTCCATATTCCTGCTGAAAAGCAAAGAGAATTGGAGATTAAACTTTGTTTTCAGGAGGCAATGGACAAAGAAAATCAATCTAAATTAGAAGAATTACTGATCCATTCAAATTCAGAAAAAGAGAATAATCTGGAAAAAACAGGAAAATATCAGGCAGTATTTTGTATTGATGTTCGTTCTGAAATTTATAGAAGAAATTTAGAGAGAACCAATCCAGATTTTGAAACCCTAGGATTTGCAGGATTTTTCGGATTCCCCGTAAAATTCACTCCTCATGGAAAAGATCAAGGGATTAATCAATGTCCGGCTCTTATCGCACCTCCTATCCATGTCAAGGAAAAAAAGAGCGATTCAAATCAAAAAACTAACCAATATCACCAAAAATGGGCTCTTTGGAATAGTTTTAAATCAGGAGCATTTTCCTCCTTCGGATTTGTCAGCATGGCAGGAATTTCCTTTCTTCCTGAATTAATTAAAAACAGCTTTGGACTGAATAAAAAAGAATTAAAATCGCCTACCCCCCAAATTGATTTAAGTGATTTAAGTATTGAAAATAAAGTAGAATTAGCCTATAATGCACTAAATGCGATGGGTCTAAAAAATAGATTAGGAAAAATTGTGTTAATTGTAGGACATGGTTCCTCATCTACGAATAATCCTCAGGCCTCAGGATTAGACTGTGGCGCTTGCGGAGGAAATTCAGGAACTATCAATGCTTTAATTGCTGAAAATATTTTAAATGATTTAGAAATTAGGACTGGTTTGAAGAAGAAAGGCTGCAATATCCCAAAAAGTACTGTTTTCCTAGCTGCCTTACATAATACAACCCTTGATACCATAGAAATATTCCATCCTGAATTACTTGTGGCAGAAGACCGTTATTTAATCCTTTCGAATTTAGAAAAAGCATCTAAATGGACAGCGGAGGAAAGAATTAAAAAATTCGACCTAAAAGAAAAAAATCTTGTAAAAAGGGCCTTGAATTGGTCTGAAATTCGTCCGGAATGGGGACTTGCTGGATGCCATTCCTTTATAATAGGACCAAGAGAGTGGACAAAAAACCTATCTTTAAACGGTCAAAGTTTTCTTCATAATTATGATTGGAGAAAAGATGATGAATTTAAGGTTTTGGAAACTATTTTAACAGCACCCATGGTAGTAACCTCTTGGATAAATCTCCAATATTTTGGTTCAACAACAGATCCATTACATTTAGGCGCAGGCTCCAAAACATTACACAATGTTGTCGGCGGAATTGGGGTAGTTGAGGGTTCTGGAGGAGATTTAAGAATTGGCTTGTCACATCAGTCCGTCCACAATGGAAAAGAATTTGTCCATCAGCCCCTTAGGCTTCAGGTATTTGTTAAAGCACCCAAAAATGCCATTGAAACAATACTTGATAAACACCCTCAGGTAAGAGAATTGATTGAAAACAAATGGATTTTCTTAAATATTCTTGATGATTCAAAGGCTGCTAATGAAGTTGAAAATTTGGAAAAGAATTTTGAATACCTATCCTAAACGGATTACAAATTAACGCTGAATGACTAATGGTCGGGTGAATTCTTTCATCTGGCCATTAATTTTATATCGAACAAAAATTCCGTATAAACCTGATTTTAAATATGTCCCACCAAATTTTCCATCCCATTTGAAATTGGTTTCGGAAGATTCAAAAATCATTTTTCCTTGAAGATCAAAAATTTGAATTTTAAAATCATTGATAAAATCCAATACTTCAATATAAAAATCATCATTTATGCCGTCTTCATTCGGAGAAAAAATTTCTGGCAATAAAATCTCATCTAATGTTTCACTAACTCTTATACCCTTTAATTCATATACTTCCTTGGCTGTACAACCTTTTTTTGTTCGAATATTTAAAGTATAAATAATGTCCTTTTTAAATTGATGAATTACTTGCGCATTAAGATAAGAATCTAATCCAATTTCAGGTTTCCAATCATAAAAATAATCTCCTTTGTTTTGAGCTTCCAATTGAATTTCCTCATTAAAAGGAATATTCTCCCTTAGAATCAAGGTATCCTTGGGTATTTCAATCCGATAATAACTTAAATCTAGCTGCTTCGTAACCTTTTTCCCATCATCAAAAAGGATCTCCACCCCTACTTTGTCAATCAATTTATCCGTAATTTTTATAATTTCAGTTGAATCTCCAGTTGTCCATAAAATACGTTTTACCTTTGCATTCTTCGTTTTTTCAAATATAAAATCTGATTCAATCAAAGCAAAAGCCAATTTATCGTCTCCTTCATCACACCATAAATCTAAATCTTCTGGATAACAACCCTGAACCGTATATTTACCTGGATTATTATTTTCATAATTATTGGGCTCTCCAATTTTTTTAGCCCAGGCTGTAAAACCTCTTTCAGCACCCGACATCCAATAAAAACCACCATCTGCACTTAAGGGTTCATTGTAATCTGGGGCAGTTGGGTCTTGCAAATAGCCTATCCAATGTTCTGTAGGTAGAATCTGCCTAATTTGATGGTTGATAACCTCATCATTACAGGTAGCCAAATATCCTCTCAAATCATCCGCAATTCTTTTGGCATCCAAAAAACTAACTTTATTTATACTCTTGTAATAATGCTTTCCTTTATGTGTCCGCCACTCCTCCCAATCTAATCTATTTACCTCATTTCCTTCAAATTCTAGCCTTAGATCAAAACTCGGATCATCACAATCTGGACGTTTATCTATAACAATCACCTGGGCTAATACCGAATTAAGGAGGAATAATTTCAAGAAAAATAAAGTAATAAAAATCCTCATTTATAAAATTTTATATCAAAATTAGATTTAAATTGTTTAGTAAGATATGAAATTTATAACCAAATACATTTTGGTATTGTTTGGAATCCTGAATCTAAATTATTTTGGTTTAGCTCAAACTCCTGCTATTTCCCAATTATTTTCTACTCCAAACTATCTTTCCCCTGCTTTTGCTGGAATTTATCAAAAAAATGATATTAATATTCTTTATAGAAATCAATGGCCAAATTCTCCGATAAATTATGAATTCAATTCTATCAATATCAACCTACCAATTGAAATTTACCAATCTGGACTTAATCTAAATTTATTTTCGGATAGGCAGGCAAACTTTATTGAAACAATTAATTTTGGGGGACAATATTCCTATCAATTAAATCTAAATAAATTCACTAAACTTTCAAGTGGGATAGGCATCAATTCTCGCTTTATAAATTTCAACACCAATTCATTATTATCCCCTAGCCAGGTTACGAATATTGCAAATAATACAGGCATTTTTGTTTCAGACCCAATTTCATTACAAAGTC
>CAZVFE010000029.1:0-20876 GCA_964626405.1 uncultured Cytophagales bacterium
ATCCGCTTTTATAAATAAATATAAATTAGATTCTATGGCTTTATTGAATAAAGAATTCGTAGCAAATAAAAAACTATTAAACAACCCTGAAAAGATATTGCAATTTGGTACTGGTGTACTATTAAGAGGCCTTTGTGATTATTTCGTAGATAAAGCCAATAGAAATAATATTTTTAATGGTAGAATAGTAATTGTAAAATCAACTACAAGAGGAGGAACAGCAGATTTTGATGATCAAGATTGTTTATATACTCATACGATTAGAGGTATAAAAGACGGCAAAGAGGTCAATGAAGATATTATCAATAGTTCTATTTCTCGAGTTATTACTCCTTCACAAGATTATTCAAGCTACTTAGAATGTGCCAAAAATCCTGAAATGCGTATCGTCATTTCAAACACTACAGAAGTAGGAATTCAATATAAAGAAGGAGATAATCTTCTGGATGCTTGTCCAGATTCTTTTCCTGCTAAACTAACCGCTTTCCTTTATACAAGATGGAAATATTTTAATGGATCTAAAGATTCAGGAATGGTTATAGTTCCAACAGAATTAATTTTAAATAATGGTTCTTTCCTAAAAGAAATCGTATTAAAAATTGCCAATGAACATAAACTTGAGGACTCTTTCATAAATTGGTTAAATACAGAAAATCATTTTTGTGATTCCCTTGTAGACAGAATTGTACCTGGGAAACCGAATGATGAGGATTTAAAAATACTTACCGACCAATTAGGTTATGATGATAATTTACTAATTCAATCTGAGCCCTATGCTTTATGGGCCATTCAAGGAAATAAGAAAGTAAAGGAAATCCTTTCATTTGCAAGTATTGATGAAGGAGTAGTAATTCAGGAAGATATTGAAATCCACCGCGAATTAAAACTTCGCTTGTTAAACGGAACACATACTCTAACATGCGGCTTAGCCTATTTATTAGGATTTAGATTAGTAAAGGATATGATGGCAAATAGCTATTTTTCTAAATTAGTTATGAATCTCATGTTATCAGAATTAGCCCCTTCAATTCCATATAAAGTAGATTCAAAAACTTCCGACCGGTTTGGAAGAATGGTATTAGATAGATTCAAAAACCCTTTTATCAATCATAAACTTATTGATATTACGGTTCAATATTCAGCTAAAATGAAGATGAGAAATATCCCTCTTCTTTTACAATATTATAAAGTATTTAATTCTGCCCCTGAACTTTTCTGTATGGGCTTTGCTGCATATCTTAATTTTATGCACGGAGTGAAAATTGAAAATGGACAAGTTTATGGAGAATCGAATGGAGAATTTTATCCAATCAGATGTGATAAAGCAGAATTTTTCTTAAATGAATATAAAGATTTCAATCTAGAAAGAATTTTATCCAATGAAGAATTATGGGGCACAGATCTGACTAAACTTCCTGGATTTTCTGAAAAAGTGACAAAATATTTATAAAGCTCTAACATGAAACCTTTTTTAAACGAAGATTTTTTACTTCAAAATGATACAGCAAAAGTATTGTATCACCAATATTCTGCCAATCAACCTATCGTAGATTATCATAACCATTTAATTCCTCAACAAATTGCTGAGGATAAACAATTTGATAATATTACGCAAATTTGGCTTTATGGAGATCATTATAAGTGGAGAGCGATGCGTACCCACGGAATTGATGAAAAATTCATTACAGGAGATGCAAGTGATGAAGAAAAATTTATGAAATGGGCGGAAACAGTGCCTTATACCATGAGAAATCCATTATATCATTGGACTCACCTTGAGCTTCAGCGTTATTTTGGAGTAACAGAATTATTAAATAAGGATAGTGCAAAAAGAATTTATGATCATTGTTCAAACTTATTAAAAACAAAAGAATTTTCGGTTAGAAATCTTTTATTAAAAATGAATGTAAAAGTACTATGTACTACTGATGATCCAACCGATGATTTAGCCTATCATAAACAAATTAAAGAAAGTGGTTTTGCCATTAAAGTATTGCCTACTTTTAGACCAGATAAGGCAATGGCTGTTGATTCTGAAGCTGATTTCCTTCAATATGTAAATAAATTATCCGCTGTTTCAGGTTTAAATATTAAAAAACTTGAAGATTTTAAGCAAGCAATAGCAGATAGACATAATTTTTTCCATGAAATGGGAGGAAGATTAAGTGACCATGGATTAGAACAAATTTATGCTGAAGATTATACAGAGGCGGAAATAGAAAGGATTTTTGAAGATTTAATCCAGGGAAATTCTATTTCTGAAAAAGAAAAATTACAATTTAAATCTGCAATGCTAGTTTATTTTGCACATTTAGATCATGCAAAAGGTTGGACGCAACAATTCCATTTAGGAGCATTAAGAAATAATAATAATAGACTCTTATCCAAATTAGGTCCAGATACAGGATTCGATTCGATTGGAGATTTTGAACAAGCTGTTTCTCTTTCTCGATTTTTAAATAAATTAGATTCTACGGATCAATTAGCGAAAACAATTCTTTACAATTTAAATCCAAGAGATAATGAATTATTCGCAACTATGACGGGCAATTTCCAGGATGGTACAATCCAAGGTAAAATGCAATTCGGCTCTGGTTGGTGGTTCTTGGATCAAAAGGATGGAATGGAAAAACAAATAAATTCCCTTTCCAACATGGGTGTTTTAGCGCATTTCGTGGGAATGTTAACAGATTCTCGCTCCTTCCTTTCTTTCCCAAGGCATGAATATTTTAGACGAATTTTATGTAACTTGATTGGTCAAGATGTAGAAAATGGAGAATTACCTCATGATATTGATTGGCTAGGTAAATTAGTAGCAGATATTTCTTATAATAATGCAGCGAAATTTTTTAAATTTTAAAAATGAAAAAATACGTAGTAAGTTTTGGTGAAGTAATGGGCAGATTTAGCCCTCCTGGTTATGGTAGAGTGGTTCAAGCAACCAATATGAATCTTACTTTCGGCGGAGGTGAAGCAAATGTTACGGCTTCTTTGGCTCATTTAGGAGTCCCTGCCAAACATGTAACCAAATTCCCCGATAATGATTTGGGAAAAGCAGCAACTGCTTATTTTCAAAAAGTTGGACTGAATATGGACCATGTAAATTACGGTGGAGACCGCCTAGGTTTATATTTTACCGAATTTGGTGCTGCACTTAGACCTACTAAAGTAATTTATGACCGCGCAGATTCTTCATTTGCTACGATGTCTTCGAACGAATTCAATTGGAATGAAATCCTAAAAGATGCACATTGGTTCCATTGGACGGGCATCACCCCTGCTATTTCTCAATCAGCAGCTGATTCCCTTTTGGAAGCATTAAAGGTCGCTGAAAAATTAAAAATCACAGTATCTGCAGATGTAAATTACCGTAAAAACCTTTGGCAATATGGTAAATCAGTAAAAGAAGTAATGCCTGAATTAGTAAAATACTGCGATATCATTTGTTGTGGAAGAACAGATGCTGAGGATATTTGGGGAATGCTTCCAGAAGAAGGAGCAAAATCAAAATTTGAATCAGTTTCAAAGCAAATTATGGCAATGAACCCTCGTATTAAAAAAATTATTAATACAAAAAGAGGACAAATTTCGGCTTCAAATAATACCTTACATGCAGTATCTTTTGATGGCGAAAAATTATATAAGACGAATATTGTAGAAATCACCCAAATTGTAGATAGAATTGGTGGCGGAGATGCCTTTATGGCAGGATATATTTATGGAAATTTAAAATTTGAGGATGAAATGAAGGCCCTAGAATTTGGAGTTGCCTCCTCAGCCCTAAAACATACCATTGAAGGGGATATTAATTTGGCAAATTTAGATGAAATTGAGCTTGTTTTAAGTGGTGATACAACTGGTAAATTGAAAAGATAATGGCAAGAAATAGTGCAGAAATAGTTTATAAAAGATTAGAAGCAATTCCAATAGTTCCCTTGTTTTACAATGATAGTGAGGAAATTTGTACTAATGTACTACAAGCTTGTTATGATGGAGGAGTGCGAGTTTTTGAATTTACAAATCGTGGTGAAAATGCCCCTAAAATTTTCGAAAAAGCACTGAATTATGTCGAAAAAAATTGTCCAGATTTAGTATTAGGAATAGGTACGATCTTGGATGTTCAACAGGCAGAACAATTTATCCAAATGGGCACAGATTTTATTCTTCAGCCATTTTTGACCCCAGAGGTTGGTGAAATTTGTGCCAAAAACTCTATCCCTTGGATGCCTGGTACGATGACACTTTCCGAAATTCGTCAAGCTGAATTAATGGGATCAAAACTAGTGAAAATCTTTCCGGGAAATGTAGTGGGCCCGGGTTTTGTAAAGGCTATTAAAGGTCCTATGCCTAAAACAAAAGTAATGGTTACTGGTGGGGTAGAACCTACCAAAGAAAGTCTTACTACTTGGTTTAATGCAGGAGCAAATGCTGTAGGCATGGGAAGTCAATTATTCCCAAAAGAGCTAATCGCTTCTAATAATTATGACAAAATCAGAGAAATTATTCAAAACTCAGTGAATATTGTTTCTGAACTTTAAATTCATAGTTTTTTCGCTTCATTCCAATATACATCCATTTCCTCCAAACTCATATCAGAGAGGTTTTGGCCATTTTCCTTTGCTCGTTTCTCTAAATATTGAAAACGTTTGATAAACTTTTTATTGGTGCGCTCCAAGGCTGTTTCCGGATTAATTTCAACATGTCTTGCCCAATTCACTAAAGAAAAAATTAAATCCCCAAATTCACCTTCTGCCCTTTCCACATTAATTTCTTTTTGATTGACAAACTCTTCCTTGAATTCATTTATTTCTTCCTCCACTTTATTCCAAACTTGTTGGTCTTCCTCCCAATCAAAACCTGCTCCCCTGGCTTTTTCTTGAATTCGCATGGCTTTTACCAAGGCAGGCAAAGAATTTGGCACACCACCCAAAACGGATTTATTCCCTTCCTTTAATTTCAATTTCTCCCAATTCGCCTTTACTTCTTCCTCCGTTTCCGCCTGAGTATCTCCATAAATATGTGGATGTCGATAAATCAATTTCTCCGCAATAGCATTCAAAACATCTTCAATATTAAAGGCTTTTTTTTCATCCCCTATTTTTGCATAAAAAACCAAATGAAGCATGATATCTCCTATTTCCTTCTTCACTTCATTTAAATCATTTTCTAAAATGGCGTCTGAAAGTTCATAGGTCTCCTCTATGGTCAAATGCCTTAAACTTTCCATCGTTTGTTTTTTATCCCACGGACATTTCTCCCTAAGGTCATCCATAATGATTAACAAACGATCAAATGCTTCTGCTGCTTTAGGATATCTCATTTTTTTGTTTGAATTAAAGAATAATAACGAACATAATCTATGACCATCGAAGTGGGGAAAATAGTATTATCAATTCCCTTCTGACCAGCCCAATTACCTCCAATTGCTATATTTAATAATAAATGTTGAGGTTTATTAAAGGGCCATTCACCCCAACTAGCACTTTGCTTGGCAAAAGTAAAATAATATGTACCATCAACACTGGCTTTAATTTCTTTTGGAGTCCATTCTATCGCATAATCATGAAATTCCGTATCATAATCACTAATAGTAATTTGATTTCCACGTTGTGTATTTAGGATATGGTTATATAACTTGGTATGAACTGTGGCATGTACAACAGTAGGATCCATCCCAACATGCTCCATGATATCAATTTCTCCTTGATCTGGCCAATAAACATCTCCGTAACTAGTTTGCGAAGCAAGTGTCCATATCGCAGGCCAAGTACCTGTCCCTTTCGGCAATTTGGCTCTTACCACAATTTTTCCATAGGTAAAATCCTTTTTATTCTTCGTTACTAAACGAGCAGAACTATAACCCCTTCCTCCTATTTCTTCCTTAATAGCTGTGATAATTAATTTACCATCTTCTACCTTAGAATTATCTAAATCTGCTTCTGAATAATATTGCTTTTCCTCATTTCCCCAACCGCTTCCTCCAACATCATAAGACCAAATTTTATCACTAGGTAAACCATCTACATCAAATTCATCCGACCATTCCGGCACCTCAGAAAAACTATAATCATATTCCACTGCTGGTTCGGGACTTGGTGAAATGTTAATTGGATTTTCATTTAATTCTTTTGATCTACAACCTAAGATAAAAATTGATAAAATAAATAGAGAAAATGATAGTCTAAAATTTAAAGACATTTTTAGGATTTTATGTATTAGAATAAAGCAAATATAAAATTTTTAAAAGAAATATGATAACTTTAAAGAATGGACTTTGAATTAAATTCGAATTATTCACCTACTGGAGATCAACCCCAAGCCATAAAAAATTTGGTAGAAGGAATTGAAAATCATGAGCTATTTCAAACACTATTAGGAGTTACTGGGTCTGGAAAAACCTTTACCATAGCAAATGTAATTAAAGAGGTAAATAAACCAACCTTAATTCTTAGCCATAATAAAACATTAGCGGCCCAATTATATGGAGAATTCAAACAATTTTTTCCCAATAATGCTGTAGAATATTTTATTTCCTATTACGATTATTATCAGCCAGAGGCCTATATTTCAACCACAGGAACCTATATTGAAAAGGATTTATCTATTAATAAAGAAATTGAAAAATTACGCTTAGCTACTACTTCCGCGCTTATGTCTGGAAGAAGGGATGTAATCGTTGTTGCTTCTGTTTCCTGTATTTATGGGATGGGAAATCCAGATGAATATAAAAATTCAATCATTCAAATTGGAGTTGGAGATATTGTTTCAAGAAATTCATTTTTATTTAAATTAGTTGAAATCCTATATGCCCGTACAGAAGGAGAATTTCTTCGAGGAACATTTCGCGTAAAAGGTGATACAGTTGATATTTTTCTAGCTTATGCAGATTTTGGTTATCGAATTATTTTCTTCGGAGATGAGGTAGAGGAAATACATCGAATTGATCCTTGGACTGGCAAAAAAATATCTAATGAGAGAAAAATTGCAATTTTCCCAGCAAATTTATTCGTAACAGGAAGAGAAACTTTACAAAAAGCGATTTCAGAAATTCAAGATGACTTAGTAAAACAGGTAAATCATTTTGAATCAGGGGGAAGAAAATTAGAAGCAGAAAGGATCCTTCAAAGAACAGAATTCGATATGGAAATGATGCGCGAATTGGGTTATTGCACGGGTATAGAAAATTATTCAAGATATTTTGATGGAAGAAAACCAGGTCAGCGTCCGTTTTGTTTATTAGATTTTTTCCCAGATGATTTTTTAATGGTAATAGATGAAAGTCATGTAACTCTTCCTCAAATAAGAGCTATGTGGGGTGGAGATAGATCTAGAAAAGAATCTTTAGTTGAATATGGTTTTAGACTCCCTTCAGCATTAGATAATCGTCCGCTCACTTTCCAAGAATTTGAAGATAAAATTGGACAGACACTCTTTGTTTCTGCAACTCCCGCTGATTATGAACTTCGAAAATCAGAAGGTGTAGTAGTGGAACAAATTATTCGTCCCACAGGTTTATTAGATCCATTAATTGAAGTTCGACCAACAAAAAATCAAATTGATTTATTGATTGATGAAGTGGAAGATCGAATAAAAAAAAGAGAAAGGGTTTTGATTACCACTCTTACAAAGAGAATGGCGGAGGAATTATCCAAATATATGGATAGAATTGGAATAAAATGCCGTTATATCCATTCAGAAATAAAAACGATTGAGCGCGTAGAAATCCTCCGGGAACTTAGGCTTGGCGTTATTGATGTTTTAGTGGGGGTGAATTTATTACGTGAAGGATTAGATTTACCAGAGGTTTCCTTAGTTGCTATCATGGATGCTGATAAGGAAGGTTTCTTAAGGGATATTCGCTCCTTAATTCAAACCATTGGTAGAGCTGCTAGAAATGAAAATGGCAAGGTTATCATGTTTGCTGATAAAATTACAGATTCGATGGACCGAGCGATTCAGGAAACGAATAGAAGAAGAGAGAAGCAGATGGCCTACAATGAGGAAAATGGAATTACTCCGAAAACAATTTGGAGAACACAGGAGGAAATTCTTGACCAAACCTCCATAGCAGATAGACTAGGTAAACCCTATAAGATATATGAAAAGAAAAAGGAAAATGCCAACCTAATTTCCGACCCTTTGATTCAATATATGTCTAAATCTGAACTTGAAAATCAATTGAAATTAACGAGAGCAGAGATGGAAAATGCCGCAAAAGATTTAGACTTCCCATTAGCTGCGAAGTTTAGGGATGAAATGCTGGCAATTCAAGAAAAAATTGAGAATTATTCTTCTACAAAAGGATAATCTGCCTGCTCATAAACATCTTTATAAGCTTCCGATGCATCCGGGAATGGAGAATTTTCTGCAAAATCAACTGCTTCCTGTACTTGAGTTTTAATTTTTGCATCAATTTCTTCAATTTGAGCTTCAGACAAAATCTTATTATCTAAAATAGTCTTTTTTACTTGCTCAATAGGATCTCTCATCTTATAGGCTTCTACCTCCTCTTTTGAACGATATTTTTGAGGATCAGACATTGAATGACCTCTATAACGATAGGTTCTGAATTCTAAGAAAGTTGGTCCTTCCCCAGCTCTAGCTCTCTCTGCAGCCCTAGAAACTGCTTCGTGAACAGCCTCCACATTCATAGCATCAACCGCCTCAGAAGGCATATCATATCCCTCTCCAATTTTAAATAAATCTATTACGTTAGAAGTACGGGCAACAGATGTACCCATCGCATAACCATTATTTTCTACCACAAATATGACTGGTAATTTCCAAGTCATTGCCATATTGAAAGTCTCATGTAAAGACCCTTGTCTTACAGCTCCATCACCAAAATAACAAATCGCTAAATTACCTGTCTTATTATATTTTTCAGCAAAAGCCAATCCTGCTCCCAAAGGTATTTGTCCACCTACAATTCCATGTCCTCCTACAAATCCTACTTCCTTATCAAAAATATGCATTGATCCACCTTTCCCTTTTGAAACGCCGGTAATCTTACCGTAAAGTTCAGCCATAATTGCGTTCGGAGAAGTTCCTAAAGCTAAAGGAATTCCATGATCTCTATAAGAAGTTAAATACTTGTCTCCTTCTCTTAAAGCTGATTTTGCTCCAGAAGAACAAGCCTCTTGTCCGATATATAAATGACAGAAACCTTTAATTTTCTGCATTCCATATAATTGTCCACATTTTTCCTCAAATTTTCTTTGAAGTTGCATCGACTCATACCAATAGATATAGGTTTCGTTCGAATACTTTAAAGATTGATCACTTTTCTTTGCCATAGGATATTTTCAAAAAACATACAAAATTAAAACAAAAGCAATGAGTTGCCAAATTTTCGGAGATAATTGATAATTTTGAAGTATTCAATATTCATATGATTTTAAAAAATCTCCATTTAAGACAATTTAAATCACATTCTGAAAAGAATTTTATTTTTGGAAGAGGGATAAATTGCTTTTTGGGTAATAATGGAGTGGGAAAAACCAATATTTTGGAGGCCATTCATTTTTTATGCCTTACAAAATCCTCCAGAAATATTACAGATGCCCAATGCATTCAACATGATAAAGATTTTTTCTTTATTAAGGGTTTAATCGAATATTCCTCAATAAGTCAAATTATTCAATCAGAAATAGTTTGTAATTTAAAAAAGGGAGGGAAAAAACAATTATTAGTAGATGATAAATCCGTTGGCACCTTAAAAAATCATATTGGAAAATTCCCATTGGTAATGATGGAACCGGAAGATACCGATTTAATAAGGGAAGGAGGAGAAGAAAGAAGAAGATTTTTCGATGGCATGATTTCCCAAATCAATAAACCCTATTTAGATTCTTTAATTAAATACAATAAATTACTCCAACAAAGAAATGCTTATTTAAAAAAATTGGAAGAAGAGGGCCCGAATGATTTCACCCAACTTCATACTTATAATTCATTCATTTCCCCTCTTGGAGAAGAAATTGCACATGCAAGAAGAACTTTTTTACAAGAATTTAACCCCTTATTTTTAAAACATTACCAAAATCTTACCGATCAACAGGAAAACGCTAGTATTATCTATACACCAAGCTTTGAAGCAGGAGATTTTGAAAAAAGTCTAATCAACAATCAGAAAAAAGATTTAATTCTTGGCAGAACAAATATTGGTATTCATAAAGATGATTTTTTATTTCAATTAGAAGATAATGAAATGAAAAAATTTGGATCACAAGGACAACAAAAAAGTTTTGTTATTGCTTTAAAACTCGCACAATTTGAAATATTTGAAAATAAATCTGGCAAAAAGCCCCTATTATTATTGGATGATATTTTCGATAAACTCGATGATTTACGAATTGCCAAATTAGTTGAAATGATAAAGCATGAATTTGGACAAGTTTTTATCACAGATGCTCGTCCGGAAAGAACCAAAGGTTTGCTCAAAGAAATTAAACAAGAAATTCAGTTTTTTGAATTATAAAAAATTGAATTTCAAAAATCAACAAATCCATCTTTTCAATTCTTTCGTTAAAATCAAAAAAAAACTGATTATTTATTTAGAATTTATAAAATAAAGGCATTTTTTACTAAATTGAACTTCCTTTTGGAAATCAAAGAAATATGTCCCAAAATTATGTTGATTCGTTAAACTCTCCACAAAGAGAGGCAGTATTATATCATGAAGGCCCTTTAATGATTATTGCAGGTGCAGGCTCTGGAAAAACCAGAGTTTTGACTTTCCGCACAGCAAATCTAATTGAAAAAGGCGTAGATCCATTTCAAATTTTATTACTCACCTTTACAAATAAGGCTGCAGGCGAAATGCGAAATAGAATTGAAACAGTTGTTGGAAAGAATGCCAAAAATATTTGGATGGGAACTTTTCACTCTGTTTTTGCAAAAATTCTTCGCTTTGAAGGAGAAAAACTAGGCTATACCTCTAATTTTTCGATTTATGATACAGATGATACAAAATCCTTACTGCGTTCAATCATCAAGGAAAAAAATCTAGACGACAAGGTTTACAGGGTTAATACCGTTTTAAATAGAATTTCAGGAGCAAAAAATAGATTAATTGGTCCTAACCAATATTTCAATTCTGAAATATTAAAAAACGAAGATCGCATGGCCCGAATGCCTGAAATTGCAAATATTTATGTGGCCTATGCTAAAAGATGTTTTCAGTCTAATGCGATGGATTTTGATGATCTATTGTATCAAACGAATGTCCTTTTTAGAGACCATCCAGATGTTTTACATAAATATCAACATAAATTCAAATATGTAATGGTAGATGAGTTTCAGGATACCAACGTTTGTCAATATCTCCTAACAAAAAAATTAGCAGCAGTTCATCAAAACATCTGTGTTGTAGGAGATGATGCACAAAGTATCTATGCTTTTAGAGGGGCAGATATATCAAATATCCTAAATTTCGAAAAAGATTATCCAGAATTAAAAACTATTAAACTGGAAGAAAATTACCGATCTACTAAAAATATTGTTGGTGCAGCAAATTCAATCATTGCAAAAAATAAAAAGCAATTAGAAAAAAATGTATTTACCTCCAATGAAGAAGGAAATAAAATAGAACTTATCCGTGCAAGTTCTGATAATGAAGAAGGCCGTTTAATAGCCACAAGCATTTTCGAACAAAAACAAAACGAGGGCTTAAATTGGTCTGATTTTGCAATTTTATATCGAACAAATGCCCAATCACGTTCTTTTGAAGAAGCATTAAGAAAATTAAATATCCCCTATAAAATAATTGGTGGACTATCTTTCTATCAAAGAAAAGAAATTAAAGATGTTTTGGCCTATTTAAGGTATATTGTCAATCATAACGACGAAGAAGCATTTAAAAGAATCATCAATCTGCCAAAGAGGGGAATTGGGGATACGACCCTTGCAAAAATATTTATCATTGCCTACGAGAATGGCGTAAGCGTTTGGGATGTACTAAATAATCCAATGGCCCTTACCGGCATTAGAAATGCTGGAACAATTCAAGACTTTGTTAGCCTAATTAAGTCATTTGAATTAATGATGAACGACAAAGAAAAAGATGCCTATGAATTAGCCAATCATGTTGCAAAAGCCTCTGGCATTTTAAAAGAATATTATGATGATAAAACCGTTGAAGGCTTAGCGAGATATCAAAATATTCAGGAATTATTGAATGCCATTAAACAATTTGTAGATGATCCAGAAACAGAAGATAAAAGCTTGTCTAGTTTCTTACAATCTGTTTCCTTATTGACAAATGCTGATTTAGAAAACGAGGAAAAAGATAAAGAAAAAGTAACGATGATGACAGTCCATTCATCCAAAGGACTTGAATTTAAAAATATATTTTTAGTTGGATTGGAGGAGGATTTATTCCCAAGCCAAATGATGTTGGAAAGTCAAAGTGATTTAGAGGAAGAAAGAAGATTATTTTATGTTGCTGTAACGAGAGCAGAGAAAAAACTAAGTATTTCTTATGCGGAGTCTAGATACCAATATGGCCGATTAAAAATGTGTGAGCCTTCAAGATTCTTAGATGAAATAAATGAAAGTTTTATGAATATTTCTAAACTTTCATCAAAAAGGGATTATATGAAATCTATATTCCCGAAAAAACGAGAATCGAATATGGCATCCTCAGCTAAATCATTGATTCAAAAACCAGTTTCAAATCAACAGTACAATCACCAGGCATCCGCAAATTTTAAACCTTCTGAACCAGGTGAATTAAAAGCCGGACAAAAAGTGGAACATCAAAAATTTGGATTCGGCGAGGTTTTGAAAATTGAAAAAAATGATTCAGGACCTAAGGCAGTGGTAAAATTTGAAAATGGAATTGGAGAAAAAACCCTATTATTAAGTTTCGCTAAATTGATGATTATTTCTTCTTAAGAATAGCCTTAATTTTTTTGATTTTTTTATTGTCGGCAGCTTGAATCTTAAAATCAAAATCTTTGTATTTGATTTCCTCACCAGCATGAGGAATCCTTGAGAATAATTCAATTAATAATCCCCCTAAGGTTTCTGATTCCCCTTTATCCTCGTCGAAATAATTACTATCAAAATCAAAAATTTTAATAAGATCATTTAGTGGGATTTTTGATTCGAAAATATAAACATTTTCAGAAATCTTCTTGTATTCTAGCTCTTCTACATCGAATTCATCATTGATTTCCCCAACTATCTCTTCAATAATATCCTCCATGGTAACTAAACCTTCGGTTTCTCCATATTCATTCACAACAATTGCCATATGCACTCTTTTTTCCTGAAAATCTGTTAGTAAATCATCAATTTTTTTCGTTTCAGGAACAAAAATACAAGGATGAATTAACTCTCTCCAGTTAAAATCCTCTCCCTGCTCGATATAATTAATTAAATCTTTGATATAAAGAATTCCTAAAATTTTATCCAAGGTTTCTTTATAAACAGGAATTCTAGAGTAGCCATTTTTATTAATAATATCCAATAGTTCATGAAAATTATCTTCTTCATCAATCGCCAAAATTTCATTACGAGGGGTCATTACCCCGGTGACAGAGATATTTCCAAAGTTTAGTACTCCTTTAAGAATATCCTTTTCTCTTTCAGTAGTATTTACTTGAGTGGTAATTTCTAATGCCTGATTCAATTCCTCTGTGGTAAGAACATAGGAACGTTTTTTTATTCTTTTTTCAAATATAGACGAAAAACCCAGCAATAATTTTGAAAGAGGAAGAAACAAATAGGTAAAAAATTCCAATAAACCCGCAGTAGCAATAGCAAAACGTAAATTATTTTGCTGTGCCCAAACTTTCGGAATTAATTCTCCAAAAAAAGTAATTATGAAGGTGATTATGACTAATAAAAATACGGTAATTAATGCAGAATTAATCCCTTCTCCAAAAATTTCAGAGGCAAAATAATTGGCTAAGGCAATAAATAGAATATTGAAAAAATTTATTGCTATTAGGATAGTGGCCAATAATAATTGAGGTTTTTCTAATAATTTTTTTACCCTAATTTCAGATTTACTTTCAGATTCCCTCAGATTTAACCTTTGTTCGGCATTTAATGAGAAAAATGCCACTTCAGAACCTGCCAATAAAGCTACCATTAATAATAATCCAAGGAGGATAATTATCTCTAAAATACTTGTACTAAAGGATACAGGAGCTATTAGGGCTATATTTGGAATACCAGGAAAGGGTTCAGAATCCATTAAAAATTCAAGGATGTTTCAATACAAATTTATAAAAAAGGGGATTATAAAAACAAATAACCCCCGGAATTTCTATTAAAATGGCAAATCATCATCATCTTCCTGGGCTTGAATTGAGTCATTGTTAGAGCCAAAAGAAGCACTTGGAGAATTAGATTCTTGCACATTACTCATGGCATTTTGTTCCACTTTTGGAGCAGCTGCCATTCCAGAGGAATTATTCTCACCATTTCTTCCTCCCAACATTTGCATTTCTGTAGCACGAATTTTATACGCACGGACTGTATTTCCATTTTTATCTTGATATTCCTCTACTCTTAATCTGCCTTCCACATAAATATTTGAACCTTTACGTAAATATTGTTCAGCTATTCCCGCTAAACCATCCCACATCTCAATTCGGTGCCAATCTGTATTATCAACACGCTGACCATCCTTGCGGACATAAGACTCATTCGTTGCAATATTAAAACTTGCCACCTTCGTTCCACTGGGTAATGAACGCACCTCCGGATCACTCCCTAAATTTCCAATCAACATCACCTTATTTAATGAAGCCATTTTAATTTAATTTTAAATGAATAAATAAATTTCTTTGATATAAATTTAACCTTATTTATCGAGAGTTAAAAACTTGTTAACCTGATTATAATTAAATAGATTTTCCACCAAAATTGATTTTGGAATCAAATCCACTTCCTGAAGAGTTAACCATTGATTTTTCCTTTTTTCAGAGATAAAAAAATCATCAGAAACCTGGCAAAAATAAGCCTTAGAAAATATTTTTTGATGGGACAATTGGTGAATTTTTTGATAGGGTAATATTTCAATTTGAGGGATATTCATTCTTTGAAGATCCTGCTTTGAAATTTCTTCTGATTCAGACTCTATTAGATACGGCTCCCAAAGACCTTCCCAAACATCTTTTCCTGATCTTTCTTGAAAATATATCTTATCACCTTTAACCAAAAAGAAATAATGAAAATACCGTTTTTTGATCTTAATTTTTTGATTTTTCACGGGCAATTTATCAATGGCCTTGTTTTTATATGCCCAGCAAGAATCTTGAAGCGGACAGACCTCACAATCAGGTTTTACCCAACATTGCAAAGACCCAAATTCCATGATAGCTTGATTATAAATATCTGGATTTTTACTTGGAATCAATTCCTTTGAAAGTTCAAAAAAATATTTTTTAGTAGAATTTTGAGAAATATCTAAATCTATCCCAAAATACCTGGATAAAATTCTAAATACATTCCCATCTACTACCGGGACTTTTTCTTTAAAGGCAAAGGATGCTATTGCGGCCGCAGTATATTCTCCAATTCCCGGAAGTTTGAGCAATTCTAAAAATGAATTTGGGAATTGCCCGCCGTTTTCAACAATAATTCTAGCCGTTTTTAATAAATTCCTTGCCCTTGAATAATATCCTAAACCTTGCCAATATCGAAGAAATATGGTTTCATCTGCTTTTGCCAGAGACAAAACATTGGGAAAAGCTTCAGAAATTTTATTGAAATAGGGTAGCCCTTGATTTACCCTAGTTTGTTGAAGAATAATTTCTGATAGCCAAATTAAATAGGGATCGCGCGTCTTCCTCCATGGTAAATCTCTTGAATTTAGTTTATACCAATGGATTATATCCTCAGAAAATTTTTCGTTTTTCACCTCCAATTTCAATTTAAATGAAATAATGAAGACGGAAGATACTTAATATTTTTATTTTTCTTGAAATGAATTTCTATAATTGAATAAATTATACTACTTTTGTATCCCATTTGAAAAATATAAGTAGTAAATGACGAAGGCAGATGTTATAGCTGAGATTGTCAGCCAAACAGGAATTGAAAAGAAAGACGTATCCGAAACATTAGAACAGTTTTTCTTAGTAGTAAAAGATAATCTTGCAAAGCAAGAAAACATATATATAAGAGGATTTGGAAGTTTCACGAACAAAAAACGTGCAAAGAAAATCGCTAGAAATATTTCTAAAAATACAGCGATTACAATTGATGCACATTATGTTCCTAGCTTTAAACCTGCAAAAGTTTTCATTGAGCAGGTAAAAGAAAACACCAATCCGAACGATTAAAATAAAATGGTCTAATTATGAAAAAATCCTTCGCGATAATTATCATTTTAGGCCTTCTAAGTATTGTTCTACTAAACTTTCTTCCGAAGTCTAACGTAGGAAAAGATAACTTAGTAGGTGGTGCCAATAGAGATATGGGAGGAACAGATGCAAAAGAAGTTGTATCAGACGACCATAAGTCTCAATTGACACCCGAAAAACTTGCTGAGTTAAATGAACTAAAAACAAGCTTAGAAAATAGTACCGGGGAAGGGTATATTAAGGTTTTAGACAAATTGTTGGTATTCTTTCAAGAAAACACACAATTAGATTCCGCAGCAATTTATTTTGAAAAGTTTGCTGAAAAAAACCCAAATCCAGATAATTGGCTAAAAGCAGGTCAATTATATTTTGAAGCACAGACTTATGCATTGAAACCTGGTAGCGGAGAACAATTAGGAGAAAAGGCACGTTATTTTTATCAAAAACTATTGGATTTAAATCCTAATAACTTAATGGTAAAAACAAATTTTGCGATGACCTTTATGGAATCTTCTAATCCAATGCAGGGTATTACCATGCTAAGAGAGGTGATAGACCAAGAACCTGATTATGTGCCAGCTTTATTTAACCTAGGGATTTTATCTATTCGATCCAACCAATTTGGTAGAGGAAAAGAAAGATTTGAACAAATATTGAAAATCGACCCTAAAAATTATAAAGCAGCCCTTAATTTAGGTTATTGTTTGGCCGAATTGAATGATAAGGAAAATGCTGTTAAAATACTTCAACAGGTCGTTTCTGGATCTTCCAACAACGAAGAAGTAGAAGCAGCAAAAAACCTAATCAAAGAGATAAATAATTAAGATTGAAAGTCAATCTTTGATAAGTATTAAAATTTTAAAAGGATTAAGTTATGCCTTGCGGAAAAAAAAGAAAGCGTCACAAGATTTCTACACACAAAAGAAAGAAGCGTTTACGTAAGAACCGTCACAAAAAGAAATAATTTTTAATTTTTTCTTTTTTCCTGGTTTGTAAACTAATTCCCCATTTTTGTGAGTAACGAAATAATTATATCATCATCAAAAGAGGGTGAAAGAATTGCGATTTTACAAAATAAGAAAATTGTAGAATATCATATAGAGCAAAATGAAAGTAAATTTGCTGTAGGTGATATCTACCTTGGAACTGTAAAAAAGCTAGTAACAGGATTAAATGCTGCCTTTATCGATATTGGTTACGAAAAGGATGCATTTTTGCACTACCAAGATTTAGGACCAAATTTCCAATCTTTAAAGAAATTTACCAAAGATGTAATTGCCAAAAGGAGAAAAAATTCTTCCTTGGATAATTTTAAAATCGATGGCGAAATTGACAAGTTTGGAAAAATTGATAAGGTCCTTCAAAAAGGTCAATTAGTTTTAGTTCAAATTGTAAAAGAGCCAATCTCCACAAAAGGCCCTCGACTTTCCTGCGATATTTCAATTGCAGGAAGATATACTGTTTTAGTTCCTTTTGCCAATGGTGTTAATATCTCTAAAAAGATAACTTCCAAAGCTGAAAGATCTAGATTACAGAAGCTATTGCTTTCTGTAAAACCAAAGAACTATGGCGTGATCGTCCGCACAGTAGCAGAAGGTATTGAATTAGATGAAATCCAAAAAGATTTAGAAGATTCTCTTTCCATTTGGGAGAATGGCGTAATTGCCCTAAACGAAGCTCAATCCAAAGATAGAATCATTGGTGAGATGAATCGCTCAACTGCTTTATTGAGGGATTTATTGAATAAAGATTTTGATGGTATCACCATTGATAATCCACAGGTTTATAAGGAAGCAAAAGATTATGTTCATAATTTCGCTCCATCAAAAGAGAAAATCGTTAAATTCTATAATGGTAAAGTAAAATTATTCGAACAATTAGGCTTAGAAAAACAATTGAAAATGGCCTTCGGGAAATCCGTATCCCTACCAGGTGGTGGCTATTTAATCATTGAACATACCGAAGCTTTACACGTTATAGATGTAAACTCCGGAAATAATTCAAATTCAGAAGAAACACAAGAAAATACAGCGATCAACGTTAATACCATTGCTGCCAAGGAAATTGCACGACAATTACGCTTGAGAGATATGGGGGGAATCATCGTAATCGATTTCATAGACATGAAAACTGCCGATAATAAAAAGGCAATTTACGAAATCATGAAAGAAGAGATGAAAACCGATCGTTCTAAATACACCATATTACCCATCACCAAGTTTGGTCTAATGCAAATTACCAGACAGCGCGTAAGACCAGAATTGAATTTTTCTACAGTCGAAACTTGTCCTGCTTGCGGTGGTACCGGTAATATTAATGCAACTATCGCTATATCAGATGTAATTATCCAAAATATTCATCATCTGATTACTAAACATAACGAAAAAGGTTTGACCTTAATAGCCCATCCATTCCTTGCGGCCTATTTCAAAAAAGGTTTCCCTTCCCTTCGTTTGAAATGGTTCTTTAAATATTTAACTTGGACAAAAGTTTTAGAAGATTCTACTTTTGGTATAACAGATTTTAAAATTTTAAATAACCATGATGATGAGATTAAAATCTCTTCATAGATTTTTTATCCTAATTTTTATTTGGACAGCATTGCCATTGACCTCATCCGGACAATGGTGGGTGGATACTGAAAAAGCTGAAAAAGCCCGTTCCAATGGTTTTCTTCTCTTTACTTCAGAAATAAAAATAGATGCCACCAATGCGATCAATGAAATGTATAATTATAATTTCTATGATGCACAAAGGGAATTTAATTATCTAAGGGCTAAATATCCAGATCATCCCCTACCTGATTTCTTTTTAGGTTTAATTCAATGGTGGAAAATTATTCCAAATATTGAAAATACCTTGTATGATGTAAGTTTATTGGATTATATGGATCGAACAATTTCCAAAGCCGATAAAATTTGGAAAGATACCAAAAACCCTGAAGCTGCGTTTTTCCTAGCTGGCGCATACGCCGTGAAAGGAAGAATTTATTCTGAAAGAAAAAACTGGACTAAAGCCATTTTCGCAGGAAATAATGCAATAGATTATCTTGAAAAATGCAGAAACTATGCCGATTTTAGTCCTGAACTAATGTTTGGTGATGGTCTCTACAACTATTACTATGAATTTATAAAGGAAAATTTTCCCTTATTAAGACCTGTTTTATGGGCTTTTCCTAGGGGTAAAAAAGAGGAGGGAATCAAGCAGTTAGAAAAGGTATCCTTTGATGCCTTTTACACAAGAACCGAGGCAAGATATTTTTTATTATCAATTTATGCCATGGAGGGTTTATCCAATAAAGGATATGATTTAGCAAAATATACCTATAACCAATTTCCCAATAATCCTTATTTTGAAAGAATGCTGGCGAGAACTTGTTTTTTCAATGGAAAAATGGATGAGTGCATGCGTTTATCTCAAGATATTCTCAGAAAAATTGATGAAAAATATACAGGATATGAGGAAGTAAGTGGAAGATATGCTAGTTATTTTATGGGATATTATCAATTTGCCATTTATAAAAATTATAAGGAAGCAAAAATTTATTTTGACCAAACGGTTAATTTTACTGAAAAAATAAATGATATTAAGTCGAACTATTATTTAGCGGCTTTAAATTATCTAGCAAAAATTGCGATTCAAAATAAGGATCTAAAATCTGCAGAATTATATTTGGCGAAAGTTACAAAGAATTCAGACAGGAAAAATTCTCAGAATAAGGAGGCCAAAAAACTATTAGCTGAAATTAAAAAATTGAAAAAAGGTAAAAGCCGTGCAAATTGATAAACTAGTTTCTTATTTCCCAGAATTAAATCCAAATCAAATTCAACAATTTCAACAATTGCCTGAATTGTATCGTTTTTGGAATGAAAAAATCAATGTAATTTCTCGGAAAGATATTGATGAATTAATGGAAAAACATATTTTGCATTCCTTGGCAATTGCCAAGTTTATTCAATTTAAACCAGGAACAGAAATATTAGATTTAGGAACGGGTGGCGGATTTCCAGGCATTCCATTGGCCATTTTTTTTCCAGAGGTAAAATTCACTTTAGTAGATTCTATCGGGAAAAAAATCAAGGTTGTAGAAGAAATTTCAAAAGAATTAGGCTTAAAAAATGTAGAGGCCTATCATGAAAGGGCAGAGAAATTAAATATTGAAGTGGAATTTGTAGTTACGAGGGCAGTTACAAGAATTTTACCCTTGTATAATTGGACAAGGAATAAATTCAATAAAAATAATTTCCATGATTTAAATAATGGAATTATAGCCCTAAAAGGGGGAGATTTAAAAGAGGAATTAAGTGAATTAAAAAGAAAATACCGTGAATTTGAATTGAAGAACTATTTTAAAGAAGAATTCTTCGAAACAAAAAAAATAATTTACGTTCCGGTGAAGTAATCTCTTCACAATCCAATAATAATGATATTTTGGTAATAAACTGAAAATAAACTATTTTTGCATCTATTTTAAAAGAGATAACAAAAACTAATTTTACAAAATGAGTGCAATACAATACGTACATGCAAGACAAATTTTGGATTCAAGAGGAA
>CAZVFE010000030.1:0-17676 GCA_964626405.1 uncultured Cytophagales bacterium
TCTTCTTTCGTTCCGTCGTAAATACCACGAATTTGGCGATTAGTATCAATTAAGATTAGGGCGCCAGAATGTAGGTATCCGCCAAGTTCTTTATCGTCTTTTTGGGTGGTGACTAAAAAATTCTTTTCTCCAAGATTAAAAATATATTCTTGGTTTCCTGTGAGGAAAGTCCAGAAATTTGTGTCTACATTTAGTTTTTTTGCAAAATCTTTTAGAACAGCAGGCTGATCAAAATCGGGATCAATGCTGATCGATACCAGTCTTAGATTGTCGTCGTCATGGTATTTTTTGTAAACACGTAGTAATTGTGTTTTCATGATCGGACAAATAGTAGGACAGGTCGTAAAAAAGAAATCTACTACAAAGATTTTACCTTCAAGATTTTTTGTACCGAAGGCCAAAGAATCCTGATTAATTAATTCAAAATCTGGAATGGTATGTCCTGGAGGACCCAAAACAGGGAGTTTTTCCGTTTCCTGACAAGCAAAAAATAATCCTGATAGCAGGATGCTACTGATGAGAATTCGTAAATTTTTCATATTCGTTAAATGAAGAATCTGTTTCTTCATCTACTTTCTTTAAGATTGCAATTTGTTCTTTAAGATAAACCAATTTTTCTTCCATAGACATTGAATCTAGAGAGGCTAAATCGAAATTATGCATCCAGTCCATCATTCCTTGGCTAGATTTATCTAGAAGAGATTTTATTTGGGCTATATTTGCTGAATCTGCGTCTGTGGACATCGAGTCTAATTTTGCTTTCATGTCTGCCACTTGCATAGTACGCGGCATTAATTTATCATGAAGCTCAAATAATTCTTGTTTCATTACATCTGAAACTTTTTCTTTTGTTTCTTCACAAGAGATGGTCAGGCTAGAAATACTTAATAAAATTGCTAAGCTAAATAATTTTTTCATGTTGATAAGTGTAATTAATTTTTGTGCGTTTGAATTTGTGCTTTTAATTCTTTCACGGAAGGGAGGAATTGTTGGTATTTTTCTTCGCCTCCGATCATTTTTGCAATTTCATTTAATTGCTCTATTTGATTTAACTTTTTTATAGCCGAAATGGTTCGGTCTTTTTCATCTTTTTTATAAACAAAATAATGGGAGCTACCACCTGCTGCAATTTGGGGAAGGTGCGTAATAGCAATTATTTGATGGGATTTGGCCATTTTGGAGAGCATATTTCCCATTTTAATCGCAATTTCTCCGGAGACTCCTGTATCGATTTCATCCAATAAAAGGGTAGGTAATTGTACCTTAGAGGCCATCAGGTATTTAATACTTAGCATAATCCGACTCATTTCTCCTCCGGAAGCCACATTTCGAAGAGGTTTTGGGGCGGAGCCCTTATTCGAACTAAATAATAATTGTACCTTATCGATTCCGTTTTTGGATAATTCTTTATCTGCCCATTCCCATTCTAGGCTTGAATTCGGCATGCCCAGGTCAATCAGGGATTGGGTAAGTGAATTTAGAATTTCAGACGCTTTGGATTTTCTTTTTTCACTTAAAATCATTGCTGATGAATCCAAGCTAGCCTTTAATTCTTTTAATTCGGAATTTAAATTTTTTATTTTTTCCTCTAAATTAGTGGTTTCACCTAATTCATTTTCCAAGGAATTTTTTATTTCGATTAATTCTTGAATATCATTACAACGATGTTTTTGTAATAATTTTCGATATAAATCTATTCGATCTTGAACAAAAATCAATCGTTGTGGATCTAATTGAAAATTATCAAATTCATATTCAATTTCTCTGGATATTTCTTTGGTTTCAATCCACAGAGATTCTATTCTATTCGCCCAATCTTGGTAATTTGGATTTAATTTGGCAATAGATTGAATATGGTTTAAGGTAGATTTTAGGATTTCTATTCCAGAAATTTCAGAATTAGAAAGTGCCTGAGAAATGGCGGCTAATTTTTCTTGAATGAATTCTGCGTTTTCCAATTTCCCTAATTCTTCATTTAGATTTAAATATTCCTCTTCATCTAAATTCGCTTCAATTAGTTCATTTAATTGGAAGGATTTATAATCTTGTTGGGAATCATCCTCTAGTTTTTTAGCAAGAATAGCCTCTAACTTTTCCTTGGTATGAAGGAATTTTTGAAAAGAATCTTGATAGTTTTTTAGAATATTGGAATTTTCTGCGTATTGATCCAAGATATTCAAAATATAATCTGGTTGCGAAAGCCACCATTGATCTTGCTGGGAGTGAATATCTACCAAATTTTCTCCGATTTTTTTTAAATCTTCTAGGAGAATGGGGGTATCATTAATAAAAGCGCGAGATTTTCCGGAGGGAAGAATTTCACGACGAATAATACATTCATCGTCGTAGTCCCAATCATTTTCTAAAAACAGTGATTTTAGATGGGGGAGGTTTTTAATTTCGAAAATGCCTTCAATTATGCACTTTTCGGAAGGCTGGTACAAGGCCTTGGAATCTGCTCTTTCGCCGATAATAAGGGAAATAGCTCCGAAAATGATGGATTTACCCGCGCCTGTCTCACCTGTAAGAATAGAGAAATTATCCTCAAAGGAGATTTCCAATGATTCGATAATTGCATAATTCTGGATAAATAATGAGACGAGCATAAAAAATATGTTCTAATTTATAACAAAAATACAATTTTGAAATTTTATTTTACGAATATCTTAAACTTATTCAATTTCTTGGTAAATATTTTATAACTTTAGGAACTTTTTTCGCCTAGAATTAAAAAAGTTAAATCCGATAAAATGAGTGTATTAGTAAACAAGAATTCAAAGATTATTGTTCAGGGATTCACCGGAACAGAAGGAACTTTTCATGCTGAGCAAATGATTGCTTACGGAACGAATGTAGTAGGAGGGGTTACTCCAGGTAAAGGAGGAGGAACACATTTAGACCGTCCGATTTTCAATACCGTAAAACAAGCAGTAGACTCAACTCAAGCAGATACTTCTATTATTTTTGTTCCGCCTGCATTTGCAGCAGATGCGATTATGGAAGCAGCGGATGCTGGAATAAAAGTAATTATTTGTATTACAGAGGGAATTCCTACAAAGGACATGATCGATGCAAAAGAATATTTGAAGGGCAAGGATTGTCGTTTAATCGGTCCAAACTGTCCGGGAGTAATGACGGCCGACGAATGTAAGGTGGGAATTATGCCAGGTTTTATTTTCCAAAAGGGAAGAGTAGGAATCGTATCTAAGTCTGGTACCTTAACTTACGAAGCGGTAGATCAATTAACGAAAGCTGGATTAGGTCAGACTACTGCAATTGGAATTGGTGGTGATCCAATCATTGGAACGACTACAAAAGAGGCAGTAGAATTATTAATGAATGATCCAGAGACGGAAGGTATTGTAATGATTGGAGAGATTGGAGGAGGAATGGAAGCAGAGGCTGCGCATTGGATCAAGGCGGATGGAAACAGAAAGCCAGTAGTTGGATTCATTGCAGGACAAACTGCTCCAAAAGGTAGAAGAATGGGACATGCTGGAGCGATCATTGGAGGTTCAGATGATACCGCAGAAGCAAAAATGAGAATTATGAAAGAATGTGGCATTCATGTAGTACAATCACCAGCGGATATTGGTGAAACTATGCTGAAAGCCTTAAAAGGATAAAACATGCTTTTGCATTTTAAGAAATATGTTCCAAAAATTGGGTTTACCAGGCTTTGGAGCATATTTTTTTTTATAATGCTTTTGGGAAGTTTGGAATTAAAGGCAGAGAGAAAATTATTGCCTTTCCGCGATATTTCCGATGAATGGGTTGTATATGATGCTGATGGAGATATATTTTTACCTTATTTAGCAAGTTTACACGTAGAATACCCCGCAAAATCATTAATAATCCAAGAAAATCAGTTTTTAAATGCCTATTTGGAATTTAATTCCAAGATGGATTTTGATGTATTTATTAATGGTCAATATTATAAAAAAATACCAGCTGCATTTAATTCCGAGAATAAGCCAATATTAAATTTAAATTATTTAAAGAAGGAATTTTCGGATTCTAAATTGGTCATTACCCTATACAATAAAAATTTAAAAGGATTGCCTGATGGAATTAATTTAGTGAGGTATCGGGAGGTTCCTAAAGTTAGACCAATGGAATACCGCTATAAAAATATTATTATCAATATTTTTATGTTCGCCTTATTGATAATTCTTTTGGTAATTATATTTCTAAAGAATCGATTTCCTGTTAGTTTAAAAAATTATTTCGCCTTACAGGATTGGGTCATATTTTCAAATAAGAATCCAATGATCTATAATTCTCCTTATGATGTGCCGAATTTAAGTATGCTTTTGATCCTTTCTTTATTGGCATCCTTGATATCCGTCAATAATGAATATTTCTTGGCAATGGAGAGTATGTCTGTGCAACAATTGAATCAAAATTTCCAATTGACGCAGATTTTATGGACCTTATTGAAAATTTTTGGTATTTCTTTATTTTTATTTGGATCTCGATTTATCGTCTATTTTGTGGTAGCTTCTATATTTAATATTCCCAAAATAGTTAAACTTCACTATTTCAAGAACTTACAGACAAATTTCCAATTTTATTTTATAGCATTTTTGGTTTTTTTAATATTACTTATTCTAAATGGACCAAATAATAAATTAAATATTGGATTATTTGGGGTTTTTGTCAATGGGTTTTATTTAATAAGAGGCCTTTATTATTTTTTGATCTTTAAGAAAAACTTGGAAATTCCCAATTTTGTACTGATTGGATATTTGATCCTAACGGAGGGACAAATAGCCTTTTTTGGTATCCGTTGGCTAATTTTAGAATAGAGTCCATTGTAATTTATTCAAAAAAAATACCTATCTTTGCACTCAGAAAGAAAATTACTCACTTTATATTTTATGTTAGCAGAGAAGCAAGTTGTAGCCCAAACTCCTGAGAGATTGAAGCCCGTGAAGAGTATTTTAATTACCCAATCATTCAAACCTGAACAACAAACTCCTTATCAAGAAATTGAAAAGAAATTTGATACAAAGGTTGACTTTCGTTCTTTTATTGAAGTTAAGGGTATAGAATACAAGGAATTTAGAAAAACTAAAATTGATATATTGAGTCATACTGCCGTGATTTTTACCTCTCGTCATGCTATTGATCATTTCTTTAGAGTATGTGAGGAGGCAAAGTTAGAAATGCCTGCAGATATGAAATATTATTGTATCACAGAACAAACTGCTAATTATCTTCAAAAATATATTACTATTCGAAAGAGAAAATTATTTGTAGGACAAAGAACAGCATCTGATTTATTAGAGGTGATCAAAAAGAGTCCTGCTGAGAAGTTCATTTTCCCTTGTTCGGATGTAAGAACCAATGATATTCCTGATTTCATGGCTAAGCATAAAATTGCTTTGACGGAGGCGGTGATGTATCAAACGGTTTGTGCGGATTTATCTGATTTAGAAAATGTATTCTATGATATTATTGCTTTTTATAGCCCATCTGGAATAAAATCTTTATTTGAAAATTTCCCGAATTTCAAGCAAAATAATACAAGAATTGCGGTATTCGGACCAACAACTGCTCAAGCAGCATTGGATGCGGATTTAATTGTAGATATTTTGGCTCCACAGCCATCTGCTCCATCCATGACAGGTGCCATTGAAAATTATATCTTAGAGGTAAATAAGTAAATTAAAAATATTTTCTTATTTTTAGACGTTTTAATTGGAAAGCTTTGATTTCTATGCCTACACTTTATACCCGTCTAACAAAGAATATTTTAAGGACAACCGTTTTCTTAATATTTCTTTGTACACGATTAATAGGGCAGCAAAGTCCACAATTAAGTTTATACGCTGAAAATTCTGTTTATTTAAATCCTGCTTTATCTGGCTTAGAATCAAATTCTTTTGTTCAATTACATTATCGTAATCAGTGGACAGGTTATACTACCAGTTCGGGGAATACGGGTTCATTAGGGACTCAGATTTTAAGTTTTTCAAATCCGGCTATTTTCAAAATTATAGGGATTTCTGGATATTTATTGAACGACAAGGTGCCATCTGGGGCGGGACAAATCCAGGGGGTGATCCAAGGTTCGGTAAATAAGTCAATTGGAGATGGTAAATTATCTTTAGGGATAGGATTAGGATTGAATAGACGTAGTTTGGATGGGAGAAATTATATTTATCGAGATCCGAATGACCCATATTTAGATCCTTATTTAAATCAGACAGTCAGTTCAGAAAGATTAATTCCAGTATTTGGAATTGCCTATGGGAATGAAACTTATCGATTTGGCGTTTCTTATAATTCATTGGCTGCGTTACAAGTCCATGGAAACTATAATTTATATTTAGGGAATGAAATTGAGTTAAATCCGAATCTTTTATTGCGCTATTATCAGGGCAAAATTCTGGCTCAACCAGGTTTTCGCTTGAATTTGAACCAAACAATTTGGTTTGGAGGAAGTTATCGCTTAGGAGATGCGGCAATTGGTATGGTAGGATTAAATTTAAAGGATAATAAACTTAATTTAGGATATTCATTAGATTATACTTTGATTAATCAAATTGTTAAGGCCCCATTGAGTCATGAAGTATTTATACGATTTAATTTGCCTAAGTTTGAAAAGAAAGTAAAATGGACACCAGTAAAAACACCGCGATTTAATTATATTTTAACGCAATAAAATTTAGTTGATATCGTTGTGTATTCTAATTATTTTGAATAATTTTAGTAAATTATAAATATATGATTTTGAAAATTTTTAGGTACGCCACAATAGTTTTAATTATTACTGGAACACTTTTTCCTAATACGAGTTTTTCTCAAGGTTTATTTAATAGAAATAAGGAGGAAAAGACCTTAAGTTCTGACAAGGGAAAGTCTGGGGGGAAATTAAAAAAGGGTTTTTCTTTATTTAAAAAATCGAAGGAGAATCCGGGGATCTTAAATGGAGAAATTGTGGCTTCTTATCGTAGAGGGTGGAATCAGCCTACTCCTTATGGAATGGTATTAGTTCCTGCAGGTTCTTTTTTAATGGGCCAGGCAGATGAAGATTTTTCTAATTCAGTAGTTAACTTAAATAGAAGGGTTTCAGTTTCTTCCTTTTTTATGGATGATACGGAAATTACCAACCATGAATATCGTCAGTTTACAGAATCCTTATTAAGAGATTCATTAGCTGTTTTAGGTGAGACCAAAATAATGGAGGATTATTATCCGGATTCAACTGTTTGGGTGAATGATTATGCCTATCATAATGGGGATCCGATGTTGGAGTATTATTTTTCTTCTCCTTCCTATGATACCTACCCTGTGGTTGGAGTAAGCTGGAAGGCAGCTAAGTATTTTTGTCAGTGGAGATCCAATATGATGAATGAGTATAGGAGATCTGAGGGCTTATTTGTTTTGCCAAGGTTTGAATTGCCTACGGAGGCAGAATGGGAATGGGCAGCAAGAGGAGGGAAGGCATCTGCAAAATACCCGTGGGGAAATCCATATATAGCCAATGCAAAGGGATGTTTATTAGCCAATTTTAAACCACAAAGAGGAAATTATATTTCAGATGGCTATATGTATACAGCTCCAGCTAATGCCTATAATCCGAATGATTTTGGATTATATAATATGGCAGGAAATGTTGCTGAATGGTGTAAGGATGCTTATGCTGAAAATTCAAATGCCATAACTTGGGATTTAAACTCCTATTATTATGATGAAAATGAACCTCGTAAAATAGTTCGTGGAGGATCTTGGAAAGATATTTCCTATTACCTTCAAACAGGAACAAGAACCTATGAATATCAGGATAAAAAACGTGCTTATATTGGTTTCAGAACTGTAATGCGATATCTTGGAACGAAAAAATAATTTAAAATATGAAATTAGAAAAGAATATTAATGTAATTGCTAGTTTTGGTGCAGCAGTGGTAATTATTGGAGCATTATTTAAAATTTTACACTGGAATAATGCCAATATTATGCTTATGGTGGGAATGTTTGTAGAAGCAGGTATTTTTATCATGTTTGGTTATTTATATCTTAAAGCAGAACCAGAAAAGCAATATGATTGGGAAAAAGTTTATCCTGAATTAGCAGATGGAGCTAAATCCAACAAAGAAAGAACAGCAGGGGTTGATAGATTAGCTGCAATGGATGGTTTAACTCCGGATATGGTAGAAAAATTATCAAAAAGTTTAAAAGGATTGGCAGCCACAGCAGATTCTCTTCAAGAAATTACCAAAGCAGCAGGTGCAACCAATGCATTTGTTGATTCATTGACGAACTCTTCTGCTTCATTAGGACAATTAAATCAATCTGTTTCAAAAGCAACGGCAAGTATTGGTTCGATATCAGACGCAGGAGCTGAGACCTCTAAATTTACCCATGAATACGCAAAGGCTGGAGAACAATTAGGGAAATTAAATCAATTATATGAAAATCAAATTGCTGATGCGACCAAGCATTTACAGGCAATTAATGGTTATTATAATAATATTAATTCTACAGTAGAACATATTGCTTCTACAAAGAAAGATTCTGAGCAATTCAAAGCTGAATTAGAAAAGTTAAATGAAAACATGACTGCCCTTAATAATATGTATAGCAGTATGTTAAAAGCCATGAAAGGTTAATTTATTAAACGAAAAGAATTATGGCTGGAATGAAAGAAACTCCCCGTCAGAAAATGATCGGGATGATGTATTTAGTTTTAACGGCATTACTTGCACTCCAAGTAAGTGATGCGCTATTACAAAAATTCACTCTTTTAAATAGTAGTTTAGAAATTGCGAATCAATCCTCCCTTTCTAAAAACAAGAATTTAGTGGAAGGAATTAAGGAAAAGGTAAAGGATTTGCCCAACCCGGATTCCTATGCTCAATTAATTGAAAATGCCCAGAAGGTAAGGAGTATTTCTGATAAATTAGTTGCTGAAATCTCCAATATTAAATCAGAATTAATTGAAGCAAGTGGTGGAATTGATCCTGAAACAGGCAATTTGAAAAACCCAAAAGAAGAAGAGAAAATATACGAAATTATGGTAGGTTCTCAAAAAAATGGGTATGCCTATCAACTTGTTGGTTCATTTGAGAATTATATTAAACAACTTACAGAACTAGCGGATAAAGGAACGAATTTTCCTCCTTTAGCCTTAAATGCAAAAGATGACCCAATTGTTGCAAAAGATGCAGATCAAAATAATAAAGATTTTGCAGAATTGAATTTTGCACAAACCCCTGTTCCTGCTGCCTTAGCAACCCTTTCCCAAAAGCAAGCTGAAATTCGTCGATACGAAAGTGAGGTTTTATCACAACTAGCAGCGAAAGTAGGGGCCAAAGAAATTAAGTTTGATAAAGTATTTGCTCAAATTTCTGCAAATGCTAATACCGTAGTGGCAGGTATGGATTATGAGGCAGAAGTATTTATTGCTGCCACCTCATCCGGATTCGTTCCAAGAATGTCTGTAAATGGAAATTCCATTCCAGTTCAAGACGGAAGAGGTAAATATAGAGTGAAAACTTCCGGAGGAAATTACGATGCAAACGGACTTTCTAAGCGTTCCTATACTGCAACAATTTCTTATCAAGGACCAGATGGACCAAAAACAGAATCCATTACACAGAATTATTTTGTTTTAAAGCCTACTTATAATTTTGAAACGGCAACCCTTCCCGCTCTATACCTAGGATGTGCAAATAGATTATCCGTGGTAAGTCCTGGCCTAGGTTCCTTATGGAATCCTTCATTCAGTGCTGAAGGGGGTGAGGCCATCGCTGGAAATTCAAGAGGAAAGGTTACTGTTGTTCCAAATGCATCTAAAGTTTCCGTATTAATTAATAATGCAGGTAATTTATTGGGAAAAGAAACGTTTAATGTTCGTAGAGTACCTCGTCCAGATGTTTTATTCTATGGAAATGGGGGACAATTAGATGAAAAAAGGGGTGCTGATTTGAATGCAATTCGAACGATTGAGGCGCGCGCTATTGCGGATGAATCCTTCAAAGAGACAAATCCTGAAGATGCGAATTTTAGAGTTTCAGAATTATATGTTGCCTTAGCTAGAGGAACAAGAAAGATAGACGATATTACCCTTCAAGGTGGAGGTTCCATCTCTAAGTTAGTTTCACAAGCTGAATCTGGAGATAGATTATATTTAGAAGTAAAAGGTGTTCAAAGAAAGAATTTTAAAGGGACAGTAGAAAATATCCCATATAATCTTACTGCGAATATCCCAATTAGATAATACTATAAATTTAAAATATGAAATTGTTCAAATTTCTTTCCATTTCATTCATCCTGTCTTTAGGATTCAATTCCTTTTCTCAGGAAGTAGATATTGATGATAGATTAAATAATTCCATTCGTCCGATTGCGGAGGAAGATATACTTTATATGACTCAATTATGGAGAAGAATGGATATGAATGAAAAAATGAATCGTCCTTTTTTTGCTAATGGTCATGAATTATCTAAGTTTTTAATAGAATGGGTAAATGCAGGCGTAATTAAAGCTTATAAAAATGATTCTTTAAAGACTGAATTAAGTATTGCTGATTTCAAGGAAAATTTGAAAATTGACATTCAAAATGCCGATGCACAATTATCTGAATCTGAAAAACAAGCGGGTTTCGGGGGAGATGAAGTAAATGGTCAGACTGGCGTTGATGATGGCTGGGGTGGAGGAACATCCTCGGAATCGACAAGCAAACCATTAGCTGAAGATGATGGTTTTAATACTTCTCCAGTTACTGCTTCAAGTGAAGAATTCTTCTTTGCAAAAGATTTAACAATTGTTGAATTGAAAGAAGATGCTATTATTGATCGTAAGCGTTCTAGACTTTATTTTGATATTCAATCAATCACATTGATCGTTCCAGCCTCTAAAACTGTTGCAGGTTTTGATAAGCCTGTTGCCTCTTTTCGTTGGAAAGATGTTTATAATTTAATGAAGGCAAATAAAAATTGCATTTGGTATAATATGCAAAATGAAATGTCTCATAAAAATATGTCCACTGCATTCGATCTTCGTTTATTTAATGCTAGAATCATCAAGAAAGGAAATGCAAATGATAAATTCCTAACAGATATCTACAAAGGAGAAAGCGAAGGACTTTTAATGTCTCAATTAATCGAAAACGATTTGATTGAATTGGAAGATACTATGTGGGAAAATTAATTTTTGAATTCCAACGTTTCTAATAAATGGATGGCGTCTTCTTTCATATATTGAATCACAGGCGCTAGACTATCATTTTCAGTTGCTGTTTTTACATATATTGCTCCACGTAAATAGTGGTCTGTGCTATCTGTTATAAAAAATTGAAAAGCAGTGGCTATTTCCCCATTTAATTCGAATATTCCAGCCTTTCTTCCATTCTTCAAGGTCATTACCTTCGGCTCAATTAAATTGGCTTTCTTTTGATGTCCGTATGCCAATTTATAAGCATCATTAATCAAATCTCTTAATTTTTGTCTATCCTTATTCAATGGTTTATAGGTAAGTTGAATATAACCTTCCCAATCTGGATAATATAAATAGATCCAATGCGGTTCTGCCCAGGATATGGAATCCGGTTTTTCTACGGCAATTATTGACTTTTCAAATTGATAGGGATGCTTTGTGCTTAATAATTCATATTGATGTTCAGGGATATTCATTCTTGGGTATCCCTTGGGTCTTGGAAGGGCATCTTCCTCCGTATTTAAATTAATAAAATAATAGCTTAGCCCTAAAAAAAATAGGATGATGATGGATATAAAGATTCCTTTAGTTTTCAATTTGATAATATAGATTTAAGGAGCTTTGAACAACTTGATAAAATTCATCTTTTAATTCCTGAAGATCTCTATCCTGGGTACTAATTGGATGGTGAAAAATGATATCAATTCTTCCAGGTCTTAAAAGTAATTTATCGTCGTCTAATAAACGAAAATTATTCAATAAACTTATAGGAATTATTTCTGTTTTCGTTTTTATAGCCATTTGAAAAGCCCCATCCTTTAGGTTTTTTTCCATAATGGGGAAGTTTTTAGAGCGAATTCCCCCTTCCGGAAAGATAATCAAAGATCTTCCTCCTAATAAGGCCTTTACTCCTTTGGTGATAGATTGTCCGCGTGATGTTTTATTTTCCCTATCAACCAAAATATGAAGTTTAGAATACATATAGCCGATTAAAGGGATTTTTTTAATGGAACTTTTCCCAATAAAAGAAAAATTATTTTTTAATAAATAATAAAATACGGGTATATCCAAGAAGGAAAAGTGATTGGCACAAAAAACATATTGTTTTTTCCAATCAGGATGATATTCAAATTTTACATTAAATCGGATGAAGGCCAATGGAAAGAAAAGGTAGGCCCAAAGTTTAATTAAATTTCCCGCGTATGGTTTTGTTTTTTTCGTTTGTAATAATAAGAAAACAAAAGGGAAGAGGGCGATATACAAGCCCGAAAACCAAAATAAAGCCCATAAAGAATAAATTCTTAATACAAAATTTTCAATAGGAGTATAAGAGGATTTCATTCTTTATGGGTAAATATTCTTTACTCCACAACGCCAACCATTACCGTATTTGTTTTTTTATCGTTTTGGTTTGCAGAAGAGAGTGTAGCAACATATTTATCGCCCTTAGCTAATAAATTTTCTGCTTTTAATTTTTCAGCCATAGACTTCACCGTCATTTCCATATTTTCAGATGATGGATCATAGAAGAATACCTTTGTTCCCCATAATAAACCCATTGTAGACATCATTTCTTTATTTGATGTGAAAACATATAAGTCTGCCTTTGGTCTATGTGCTGATAATCTAAATGCAGTATGTCCTGAATTTGTAATACATAGAATTGCCTTAGCTTTAATATCTCTCGCTAATCTACATGCACCAGCAATTAATCGGTCATTTAATGAAACATCTTTGCTTTCAGATAAGGAGTGATTTTTAAAATAAATCGAAGCTTCATCTCCTTTGATAATTTCGATGCTATTTTGTTGTTGTTCAACTACCTCATGAATATGAGCCATTGTCTCCACTGCTTTGAAAGGATAATCTCCTGAAGCAGATTCCCCACTCAACATCGTAGCGGAAGCTCCCTGTAATACAGCATTAGCAACGTCAGATGTTTCAGCTCTTGTTGGAACTGGATTTTGAATCATCGACTCTAGCATTTGAGTAGCAACAATTACTGGCTTACCAGCCTTCGTTGTTTTTTCTACCATTTGCTTTTGTAAATAAGGAACAACTGCGCCATCCATCTCCACACCTAAATCCCCACGAGCCACCATGATTGCATCAGTAGCCTCAATAATATCATCTAAATTATCAATTGCTTCTGGCTTTTCAATTTTTGCAATAACCTTGGTGCTTTTCCCGTAGGCTGCAATTTTTTCTTTGATATCAAGGATATCTTCTGCTTTTCTAACAAAAGAAAGGGCAACCCAATCCACACCGTTATCTAAGCCAAAATATAAATCTTTTGTATCTTTTTCTGTTAAACATGGTAAAGAAACTTTTGTCCCCGGCAAATTAATCCCTTTTTTGGATTTTAAAATACCACCATAAATTACTTCTGTAATTACTTCTTTCTTTTCATTGTCGATTTCTAAAACCTTTACCTCTAAATTACCATCGTCCATTAAAATACGCTCTCCAACCTGAACATCCTTGTACATCGAGGTATAAGTTGTTCCTACCTTTTCAGAAGTTCCTAATAAATTTTCATCCATTGCAAAGATGAATTTTTGTCCTGCCACGATTTCAACACCATTATCCTGTACCATTTGAGTACGGATTTTTGGTCCTTGTAAATCTTGAAGGATACAAAGGTTAAGATTTAATTCTTTTCCTAATTCACGGATATTCTGGATTCTTTTTAAATGGTCATCATGCGTTCCGTGTGAAAAATTTAAACGGAATACATTTACACCTGATAAAGCTAATTTTTTTAATCCTTCTCTTGATTCTGTTGCCGGACCAACAGTGGCAACGATTTTAGTCTTTCGATTATACGACATAGAAATATTTTGATTCAAAATTTGATGCAAAGTTAATTAAAAAAACCGAATAAAGTAATTGGAAACGGATACTTTTGTACTTTTAATCGAATAATAATTATAATCTAATCTATAAATTGATTATTCTAAATTTTTTCAATTTAATTCTTGATTAAGCTATATATTTGTAAAAATGGAATTGGAAGATCAAACTTTTTTTGTGGATGTTTTATTGCCATTGCCCCTACCTAAGCCCTTTACTTATCGGGTGCCAAGGAATATGGAGCATTTTTTGCAAAAGCATATTCGTGTAGTGGTACCTTTTGGTTCTCAGAAGGTTATCACAGGTTTGATTTTGGATATTCATCATCATCCTCCGAAGAATTATTCCGCAAAATACTTATTGGAGATTTTAGATTCTTCCCCCATTATTTCCAATCAACAAATTGAACTATTCAATTGGATTGCTCAATATTATTTTTGTCAATTAGGAGAGGTTTTCAATGCTGCTCTTCCTTCTGGACTTAAAATTTCCTCTGAATCTAAGGTTCAAATAAATCCAAATTTCCTAGATTTTCAGGAATTGAGTCCACGTGAAACTGAAATATTCAATTTAATAAAGGAGAAAAATGAATTGAATTATGATTCAATAGCCTCTGCTTTAGAGATAAAATCTGCTTATCATTATATTAAGGCGATGGTTCAGAAAGGGGCTATTTTCATATTTGATGAATTAAAATATCGCTATACTCCGAAGGTCATTCGTAAAATTCGTTTAACCAAAGACTATATTTCTTTGGAGGCCATAAATCAATTAATTCATACTTTAGAAAAGAAGGCTAAACAATTAGAAGTAGTGCTTTTCTATCTATCCTTTGTTCCCATTAACAAATTAGATGAATTAAATGAAAAGGGTATAGCAAAATCTATTTGTAATGATTTATCTGAAAGTTCTATTCAGACTTTAGTCAAAAATGGAGTTTTTGAATTTTTTGAACAAATAGTTTCCCGCTTTGATGAGAATGATGAAACCATTGATAATCATACCTTGTCTGTACATCAAAAGCAGGCATATGATTCTATTCTTGAGCAATTCATGCAGAAAGATACCATCCTTTTTCATGGAGTTACAGGCTCAGGGAAAACAGAAGTATATATTGAATTAATCAAGGAAGTAATCCAACAAGGAGATCAAGTATTGTTTTTATTGCCAGAAATTGCCCTTACTACCCAAATGGTTATTCGATTAAAACGGATTTTTGGGGATAAAATGGGGGTTTATCATTCTAAATATTCAGAAAATGAACGAGTGGAGGTTTGGAATTCAATTCTTGAAGAAAAGTTTTCCTTGATAGTAGGCGTTCGTTCCGCAGTATTTTTGCCATTTAATAAATTGGGATTAATAATAGTGGATGAAGAACATGAGCCTTCTTATAAACAAGTAGATCCAGCTCCTCGTTACCATGCGAGGGATGTTGCACTTTACCTGGCACAAAAACATCATTCAAAGGTATTATTGGGCTCTGCTACCCCAAGTCTTGAATCCTATTATTCTGCCCAAACTGGTAAATTTGGTTTTGTAGAACTCAAACAACGTTTTGGAAATATTCCTCTACCCCATATTCAATTGATTTCTTTGAAAGAAAAAATGAAATCAAAGAAATGGAAAGGCGGCCTCTCTGAGGAATTAATTCAATTATTAAATGCGAATTATGAAAGGGGGAAACAAAGCTTATTATTTCAAAATAGAAGAGGATATTCACCCTATTTACAATGTCAGGATTGTGAATGGATTGCACCTTGTATCCAATGCGATGTAAGTCTTACCTATCACCACCATGCCAACGAATTAAAATGTCATTATTGCGGGTATAAAGAAACCCTTCCAAGAAGATGTTCGGCTTGTGGGAGTACGAATATTATGACGATGGGTTATGGAACGGAAAAGGTAGAGGAAGAAATAGAATTGATTTTTCCGAATGCCAAAATTGCTCGTGTAGATTTGGATACTACACGCTCCAAAACAGCTATTTCCAGTTTATTAAAAGATGTTCAAAATGGAGAAGTAGATTTTATTGTTGGAACCCAAATGGTTGCCAAGGGGTTGGACTTCGACAATTTGAATTTGGTAGCGATTTTGGATGCAGATAGGATGATCAATTTTCCTGATTTTCGTTCCCATGAAAGAGCGTTTCAGTTACTTACCCAAGTAGCAGGAAGGGCAGGTAGAAGATCTGAGGTAGGACAAGTATATATGCAAACAGCCCAGCCCTCGCATTATTTAATTCAGGCGATTCAGAATCATGGTTACGAAAAAGTATATCATACTGAAATACAAGAAAGAGAAAATTTTCATTATCCTCCCTTTTCAAAATTGATAAAAATAATCCTAAAACATCCCGAAAGAGATGCAGTTCATTTAGCTGCATTTGATTTAGGACGAAAATTAAAGATTAAATACGGTACGCAAAGGGTATTGGGGCCAGAGGCACCCATGATTGAGAAAATTCGAAATCAATATGCCCGGGAAATTATGATAAAATTAGAAAAGACTGCTTCACCATCTAAATTCAAAGCCTTGATTAAAGAAGATTTTGAAGAATGGTTTAAAGAAAAAGTCTATCGAAAAGTTCAGATTATTGTGGATGTGGATCCAATTTAAAACTTCTTAATCACTTCAGAATTATCAATTCGGAATCTTTCTCCATAAATACCCTCTTTTAGGCCCTTTCCCACAGAAATGATCATCGAAATTTCTGCATCTTTAGGTAATTGAAGATATTTTTTTAATCTATTACGGTCGAATCCCTCCATCGGACAAGAATCAAAATCCTGTTCAGCTATGGATAACATAAAGGTTTGGGCTGCCAAAGCAATGGATTTATGGACCATTATTCTCTGGTCTGCTTTTCCTCCCATTCGGTAAAATGGTTTTGAAATGCTTGAAAATCCACATATTGCTTTTCTTACTAAGGTCCAAAATCCGAAAGGATCCTGACGATAAACGAGGGGCATTAATTTTGAATAATAGGATAGGGCTTGTTTACCCCTTTTGCTTGTTTGGTCTTCAATGGATTTCTTTACAAATTGATAATTTGCATCTGCTCTTTGCTTCCAAAGACCTTGTCTGGTAATGAAAAATACCAAGTATTTGGCAGTTTTAGCAGCTGATTGATTTAAACAAATAGGGGTAATCTCCTCAATTTTTTTAGGATCAGCAGTATAATAAAATTCCCATAATTGCATATTAGAGGAATTCGGAGATAAAATGGCCCGTTCAAGGGATTTTTGTATAACTTCCTCAGGCACTTCAATCTCAGGAGCGTATTTTCTATTCGATCTCCTCCGAGAAATTATTTGATCCAGATTCATTTTCTTCAATTTTAGGACTAGGGATATTTCGAATGATCGCCTTCCAGATTTCATCTTTCAATTCCATTAATCCTGTTTGGGTAACGGATGAAATAAACATTACTGAAAAATCTTTTGGAAATTCTTGACGAATGCCTTCCATCAATTCTTCATCCAATAAATCAGATTTTGAAATTGTAATTACACGATCTTTTTTAAGTAATTCGGGATTATATTTTTCTAATTCTTTTAATAATACCAAATATTCTTCGTAGCAGTTTTTAGCATCTGCAGCAATTAAAAAACATAAGATTGAATTTCTTTCAATATGTCTTAAAAAGCGGATTCC
>CAZVFE010000031.1:0-17670 GCA_964626405.1 uncultured Cytophagales bacterium
GAAATATAACCCAAATCTGGATGAAGCGTAAATTCTCTTTCAGAAAGTCTTCTA
Organism: uncultured Cytophagales bacterium; assembly: GCA_964626405.1. GTDB lineage: Bacteria > Bacteroidota > Bacteroidia > Cytophagales > Spirosomataceae > CAZVFE01. Next base: position 55 of record CAZVFE010000031.1, read on the forward strand.
GCTCCTTTTAAAACATCGAAATCTGTACCTCTATTTAAATTATAAGTAGAAATTAATTCTTCATTTACAAGATTGGATTTTCGTAGATTTAAATTAGTATTGAATTCATTAAAAAAATTATAACCAGAATTTCCAGTATTTGCATTATCAACAAATTGATTTTTCTGCTTATTATCTCCTATTTCATAAATTCCAACTAAATTTCTTAGAGTTGAAGTATTTTGATTACGATTTGTTACATAAACTTCAACACGAGTAATTTTGAAACCAGAGGAAACCATTGGGAGATTCCTTAAGTTTTTTTCATAATTTTCTCTAAAAAATTGAGCTAAAAAGAAATGTCGGTTTTCATCATAATTATCTGCCCTAATTTCGAATGACTTTCCTGAGACTCCACCTTTTAGGATGATACATTCTTGTTTTGAACGTTGTTGCCCGGCCACCAAAGTTAAATCAACACTTCCAAAGCGAAGCAAGGTTTTTACCCCAAAAATATTTTCTACACCAGGAATTAACTGAGAATTTAATTGCCAGTTAATATTTCCAAATTCAATGGCTTGAAGAATATCCTCAGGATCTGTTTTCCAATCAAATTTGAGTAAATTTTGAAAATTAAAAGCGGCTTTAGTGTCTTGACGAACATTTAAATTCACTTTATCACCTATTTTTCCCGATAAATTCCCTTGAATTTGTTGGTTAAAAAACAAATTGCCAATCCTTCTTAATTGAACTGGCCTTGAGGGGTCATCAATAAATTGATTTCTATAACCAGCATCTATTAAAATACTTCCATTTATTCCTAAATTAGATGAAGTATCTTTTCCTAATATACGATTGATGATTGGAGGTAATTTTAAGTCAGGAATAACACCTCTTGATTTACCGGAATTTGAACCATCAATATTCTTAGAATATTCTTTCCAATAAGATTTTAGAGCAAGGCTATTTAAAGAATTTGAATAATCCTCAGGAGCAATTTCATATTTTAATGAATTAATCGTAGAATCCTTGTATTTTTTTTGGGATACTATATTAGAATTTTGTCCCACTGAATATTTAGATTGTATATCAAAATAAGGGGAAAAAGGAGAATATATAAAATTAGGTTTCGAGGATGTGAATTTTTTTAAAATGACTCTATCGGTAGAATCCTTTGTAATTGAGTCTTGAATTGAAAAATTATTGGCAAATAAAGAATGGTTGATAAAACTTATCAAAATGAATAACCTCCCTATAGAAAATGCAAACTTTCTATTCACTTAATAATCAATTTATCTTAATGCTAATTTAATTAAATCCTCTACACTAGCACTAGGATTTGATTTTAAAATCTGTTCAATACTTTTCTCAGCAGCAGCTCTTGGAATTCCAAGTGTAACTAATGCAGATAAAGCTTCAGATTTAGCATTAAAATCATTTGAATTACTAGTGATTGTGTCGAAATAATGTTCTTTCTTTAATTTATCTTTTAATTCTAAAACAACTCTTTGGGCTGTTTTAGCGCCTATTCCTTTAATTGATTGAATTAAACCAATATTTTCTGAAACAATGGCAGTTTTAATTTCATTTGCTGAAAAAGAAGATAACATAATAATTGCTGTACTTAAACCAATTCCTGAAACAGAAATTAGATTTAAAAACAAATCTTTTTCTTCCATACTATGAAACCCTACTAAGGTATGCGCATCTTCTTTTATTTGAAGGTAGGTTAATAATTTCACTTCTTGATTTAATTCAGGCAATTTATCAAAAGTTTGAAGTGAAATTCTTACCTCATAGCCCAAACCATGTAAATCAATAATTGCTATTGTTCTATCCTTGTATGTCAATAATCCGTTTATATAGGCAATCATAGTCTTTAGTTTAATTTTCTTTTAACGAATAAATATTTTCCTGCGCGAATCATATTTGAATTTAAATTATTCATTTTTTTTAATTCCGAGACAGTCATCCCGTGTCTATTTGCTATCAATGAAAGCGAATCACCAGGTTTTATTTGATATTTTACCTTGGCAAGATATACTTTATTCGTATGAATCTTTACAGAATCTAAAATTTTCGGTAATTCATATTGAAAGGTATCCAATGTTGAGGTTGGAATCTTTAATTCAAAATCCTTGGAAGGAGGAATAAAAACCGTAGATTTCAGAGAAGGGTTTATTAATTTCAAAGTATCTATTGATGTTTTGGTTAGGTTGGAAAATAATTCTAAATCAAAAGAATGGTTTAATTTAATTTTATCATATTGAATAAATTTCGACTCATAAATTGGAAAAATAAAATAATCTTCATTATAATTCATTAAATAGTCCATTGCAATGAATTTCGGAACATAGTTTCTGGTCTGTTTGGGTAGAAAAGGATATAATTTCCAATAATTCCTTTCTCCACCTGAGCGCCTTATTGCTCGATTTACATTTCCTGGACCATAATTATAGGCAGCTAAAACCAGGTACCAATCTTTATAACGACCATATAATTCTTTTAAGTATAAACAAGCTGCTCTTGTGGATAATTCAGGGTCAAATCTTTCGTCTATTTCATAATTTACATTTAATCCAAAACCTTTGGTGGCGGTATTAGGCATAAATTGCCATAATCCTGCAGCTCCTACCCTAGATTTAGCCTTAGGATCCAATCCTGATTCAATTAATGTAAGATATTTTAACTCCTCAGGCATTTGGTATTCAGCTAAAATTCGTTCGAAAATTGGAAAGTATAAATTTTTCCTTTCCAACATTAATTGTGTAAAATCAGAATAATTATAGGCAAATAATTCAATATACCGATGGATTTCTTCATGATAAATTAAGGGTATGATATTCTCAAGTTTTTTTAATCGGGGACGAATAATTTCCTCATTAATTTGCCATTCTCTTGGGAAATAAATATCTATACTTTCTAATTCATCAAAACTAGCATCTGAATAATAAGGCTCTATTTTGGAAGGTTGGCACCAAGCTCCAAAAGATACCAAAAAAAGAAAGATTATTGATTTAAACTTCATCATTTTAATTAAGAAGTTAAAATACTAAAAATTTTAGAATTTTTGAGCAATATTTTGTGCTAATTGGGTGATTTCTTTTTCAGCAAACATATTTCCCATAATTTGAAGTCCCATTGGCATAGAATTATTATCTAAACCACATGGAAGGGAAATAGCAGGTAGGCCAGTCACATTAGCTTGAACAGTAAATAAATCACCTAAATACATTTGAATAGGATCTAAACTTTTTTCTCCAATTGGGTAAGCAGTGGTTGAGGTGGTTGGAGAAATAATAAAGTCATAATCCTTTAAAAGATTTTCTGTAAACGTTTTTATTAAATTCCTGACTTTTTGAGCCTTTGTATAATAGGCATCATAATAACTGGCACTTAGAACAAAGGTTCCTAATAAAATTCTGCGTTTTACTTCTTTCCCAAATCCTTCATAGCGGGTATTTTTATATTGATCTATTAAATCATTTTCTGATTTTCTAAATCCATATTTCACACCATCAAATCGAGCTAAATTTGAAGAAGCTTCAGCAGTAGTAAGGACATAATATGTTGGTAATAATTGATCCAAATAAGGAAAATCAATTCCTTCTACCTCATAACCCAAAGATTTAAAATACTCAATCGATTGTTCGAAAGATTTTTTAATTTCAGGTTGAAGGGAATCATGAGCAGCAATTTCCTTAAAATATGCAATTTTTTTATTTCCCTTAAATTCTGAATTTCCATATCTACAGGTCGAGTCATAAGCATCCTCACCTTTCATAATATCAAAAACCAATTCAATATCTGAAATATGATTGGCTATTGGTCCAATGGTATCAAAAGAAGATGCATAGGCAATTAAACCCCATCTTGAAACAGCCCCATAACTTGGTTTAAGTCCATAAGTTCCACAAAAAGCAGAGGGCATTCGAATAGAACCTCCGGTATCAGTTCCTAATGAAACTTGGCACATGCCAGCGGCGATAGCAGCTGCAGAACCACCCGAGCTTCCACCTGGGACAAATTTTTGGTTTAAAGGATTTAAAGTGATTCCATAGGCAGAATTTTCATTGGTTGAACCCATTCCAAATTCATCACAATTTTGTCTACCAATTATTATGGCATCTTGCTCTAAAAGTCTTTGAACAGCTGTTGCTGTAAAAGTAGATTTAAAGGAATTTAAAATTTTACTTCCGGCATAGGAAGGATGATCTTTATAGCAAAGAATATCTTTTATTCCAATGACCAAACCAGCCAGTTTCCCAGCTTTACCTTCTTTAATTTTGGCATCAACAATTTCTGCCTTTTGTAGGGCTTCTTGTTCAAAAACCTCTAAAAAAGCATTAATGGAAGGGTTTAATTTAGAAATTATGGAAAGATGCTTCTCAACAATTTGTTTGGTTGTAATTAAACCATTATCCAAATCATTGCGAATGCTTTGATAATCCTTAGACAAATTCATTTAAGAAAATTTACTTTTCTGCATCCTTTTTGACGTCGTCAATCTCTTTATTTATTTGGTCTTTAACCTCATTTTTAGCATCATTAAATTCTCTGATACCTTTACCTAAACCTTTCATTAATTCAGGCAATTTCTTTCCTCCAAATAATAATAAGATTACTAAACCAATTAGGATTAATTCTCCAGCACCAAGGCTATTTAAGAATATTAAATTATTAACAGACATTTTTATAAATTTTAATGTGTCGTAAATATAAAAACAAAAATTGAGTAATAAACTATTTGTTCAGATGTTTTTCAAACAAATCTAGTTCTTGCTTTACAATACTAATAATCCATATAATTAAAGCAAAATCATCTGCGAAACCTATGATAGGCAAAAAATCAGGAATAAAATCAATAGGAAGAACAAAATAAATTAATCCGGCTAATATTTTTATTAAGCTATCTTTTTTAACAGCAGTATAGGAACCATCTAAATAGGACTTAATTAGATGCACTAATAGAAGAACATAATGATTAAGGGTTTGAAAAAAACTGATATTTTTTGACTCCCCTATTTCTCTAACTTTATTTATTACTTTTTTAAGCAGTTTTAAAATGATATTTGGACTATCATTTAAGATAGCTTCACCCTTTTCCAAAGCTAATTTGAAATAAGATGAATTCACAATTTTATCCAAAAAAGAATCCCTTTTTGTGCTCATACTATAAATTTAAATAAAAATTTTCATATTTTTCAATCCTTAAAAAAATAATTTTAAAAAAAATTTATAAAAGAGTAAAATTTAAATAGATAGCGTTTTTTTATTAACTTAGTATTTTTAAAAAATCATTATAATAAAAATGAAAATAACTGTTATTGGAGCGGGTGCTGTGGGTGCAACTTGTGCAGACAACATCGCTAGAAAAGAATTAGCTGATGAGCTAGTATTATTAGACATTAAAGAAGGTATTGCTGAAGGAAAAACTTTAGACATGTACCAAACCGCCTCTTTGTTGGGATTCGACACTACCTTGGTAGGATCTACAAATGATTATGCAAAAACTGCGAATTCTGATGTGGTTGTAATTACATCTGGACTACCTAGAAAACCTGGAATGACAAGAGAAGAATTAATCGGGGTAAATGCAGGTATTGTTAAAAGTGTAGTTGAAAATATTTTAAAATACTCTAAGAATCCGATCATTGTTATTATTTCTAATCCAATGGATACAATGACTTACTTAGCGAAATCTGTAGCTGGTCTTGATAAGCATAGAATTATAGGAATGGGAGGAACATTAGACTCAGCACGTTTTAAATGTTATTTAGCAAAAGCTATGAATGTTTCAATAAATGATATTCATGGAACGGTAGTTGGTGGACATGGAGATACTACAATGATCCCTTTAACACGTTTAGCTACTTATAATGGTGTTCCTGTATCTAAGTTCTTAGATCAAGAAACATTAAATAAGGTTGCTGCTGATACCATGGTTGGTGGTGCTACACTAACTGGCTTATTAGGAACTTCCGCTTGGTATGCTCCTGGTGCTGCTGGTGCTGCCCTTGTAGAAGCAATTGTGAGAGATGAAAAGAGAATTATGTCTTGCTGCGTGGCTTTGGATGGTGAATATGGGCAGTCTGACATCTGTATGGGTGTTCCTGTTGTTTTAGGCAAGAATGGTTGGGAAAAAATTGTAGATTATGATTTAAATGCTGAAGAGCAAGCTGCATTCAATAAATCAGCTGAAGCTGTAAGAAATATGAATTCAGTATTATCTACTTTAGAATTATAATATTTTAATGAGGGAAGAGTGAATAGTGAATAGTGAATAGTTTTTTAATTCTTAATTCTTAATTCTTAATTCTTAATTCTAACCACTCTTCCCTCTTCCCTCTTCCCTCTTCCCTATTTAGATCTAATAGCAATTACAGGATCCATTTTTGCTGCAACCCAAGCAGGAATAATACCAGCCAAAGCTCCAATAATAGAGGAAATTGCAAGTCCCTTAACTACATTATTCATCGTCATTACTAATGGTAATATATCTTGTGGGATAAGTGTAATTAACCAAACTACTAAAACCCCTAATGCCCCTCCTATCAAGCTTAAGAATATTGCTTCGGTCAAAAATTGAATCAATATAAAATAGTTTTTAGCACCTAAAGATTTTTGTATTCCAATTATATTAGTTCTTTCTTTAACGGAAACGAACATAATATTGGCAATACCAAAGCCTCCTACTAAAAGGCTAAATCCGGCAATAATGGTTCCAGCTATTCCAAAAATGGTAAATATCCCATCCAAGGCTTCTTTTAATCCATCTAAACGATTAATAGAGAAATTATCATCATCTTTAGGTTTCAAACTTCTTTTTGAACGCATCAAACCAATAATTTCTGATTCTAATTGTTCAGCATTATTATCTGAATCTTTGGCTAAAAATGCAATGATTGGATCAGAATTGAATCTTTCAAAATGGCTTTTAAAGGATAAATAAGGAATATAAGCTGTATTGTCAACATCACCAAAATTAAACGCATCCTGACCAACTTTTTCCATATATCCAATCACACGATAATTATATCCATTAATCTTAATTATTTGATTTGGATTATCTTGATTCAAACCTAAATTATGATAAATTTCATACCCTAAAATTGCTACAGGAATTCCATTATCGTTTTCAATAGGCAAAAAATACCTTCCCTTAATAATATTGATTGTGGAAATATCGATATAGTCCATTCCAATTCCTATAAGATTGGCTTTAATATAGGATGAACCATTGGAAAACTTTATATTATTTTCCTCATTAATCATTGAAATTCCTTCCGCAGAAGTTAAATTTTCCTTTAAAAATTTATATTCATTATAATTTAATTCCGGACGGTTAAAATATTTCCACCATGGATAATTCGGAGTGAATGTCCATGGCCATTTACCTAAATAAATCACTCCTTCTTTAGAAAAGCTATTGATATTACTTCTAATCTTTAGATTCATAGAATCCACAGCAGTATAAATTGCTACTATTGAAAAAATACCTATAAAAACTCCTAAGAGAGAAAGGGTTGTTCGGAGTATATTTGATTTCAATGCCTGGTAAGCAAAGGAAATACTTTCAATTATTTGACGAATGGTCTTCATATTCAATTTATAAAGTACTAAATTAATTGAAGTTTTGTTTGAAATAAAATAAATTGGATAAATGAAATCTGTTATCTTTGAGTGGTAATATCTTTGTAGGAGTGAAATAATAACTATGGCAAGATTTTCATTTGAGAAAAGTACATTAAGAAACCATTTTCAAGGGAAACTTTATTTAAGCGATTCCCCTAAGTCGAAATTATATCGTAAAATTTATTCTACGGATGCTTCTGTTTATCAAGTTTCACCAAAAGGTGTTGCATTAATTGAAAAGGAAAAAGATATACGCAGGTTAATCCATTATGCTGCTGAATCTAAAATTCCTTTGATTCCAAGAGGAGCAGGAACCTCCTTAGGCGGACAAGTTGTAGGAAATGGAATAGTTATGGTGATTGGAGGCCATATGAATAAAATATTGGCCTTAAACAAAAGAGAAAAGTGGGTTTGGGTAGAACCGGGAATCATTCGAGATGATTTAAATGTTAATCTTGCCAAATCTAATCTATTTTTCGGTCCAGAAACTTCCACATCAAACAGGGCAATGATTGGGGGAATGATTGGAAATAATTCTTGTGGGTTACGCTCCATTAAATATGGTAATACACGAGACAGTTTGTTGGAGACTTTTGCTTATTTATCAGATGGAACAGATGTCCATACACATCCTCTAACTACAGAAGAATTTTATAAAAAATGCCAACTTAAAACCTTAGAAGGCAAAATATATCGAGAATTACATAGGATCCTAAATAATCCGAGTGTTCAGGAATTAATTCGAAAAAATTTCCCCAAGAAATCAGTCACCAGAAGAAATACAGGTTATGCTTTAGATGAATTATTGGAAATGCAACCATTTAATCCGGATGGTAAACCTTTTAATCTTTCTGCATTAATTGCGGGGTCAGAAGGAACACTTGCTGTGGTGCATAATGTAAAGCTTCAATTAATCGACAAACCCTTTCGAAAATCTGCCTCTGTTTGTATTCATTCAAAAGATATCGTAGAGGCTATGAAGGCCAATTTAATCGTTCTAAAACATCATCCATATGCTTCTGAATTAGTGGATAAAATGATTTTAGACTTCACCATTGGTCATAAAAAATTTGAAAAATATCGGGATTTTATTGATGGAGATCCAGGTGCTATTTTGATTGCTGAATTTAAATGTAAAACCACTTCAGACTTAAATCAACATATTGAAAATCTAATACATGATTTAAAAGAAGCCGGCTTGGGTTATTCCTACCCTGTTTTATATGGAGAAAAGGCAGAAAAGGCATGGGAAATAAGAAAAGCAGGGCTAGGTCTTATTCGAAATATGAATATTGAGGAACAGGCTGTCAATCTTATTGAAGATTGTGCTGTGGCTCCTGAGGATTTACCGGATTATGTTTATGATATCCAATTTTTATTACGTAGATATAAATTAAAGGCAGCATTTTATGCACATGCGGGGGCTGGTCAACTTCATATCGAACCTTTCATAAATTTAAAAACGAAAGAAGGGAAAGGTATATTTAAATCTTTATTAAGAGATACTGTTGATATTGTTAAAAAATATAATGGTTCTTTATCTGGAGAACATGGTGACGGTAGAATTAGAGGAGAATTTATTCCCAAAATAATGGGAAAAGAAATCTATGAAATATTTAGGGAGATAAAATATTTATTTGATCCTGATGGAATTTTAAACCCAGGTAAAATTGTAGATTCACCTCCCATGGATGAAGATTTTAGATTTGAAAACATTGATTCAACTAAATTAAATCCTGTTTTCAATTATGGTGAATTAGAAACACCCTATAAGCTTGCAGAAAAATGTTCAGGATCGGGTGATTGCAAAAAGTCAATCTTGTCTGGTGGAACGATGTGTCCTTCCTTTATGGCAACTTTGGAGGAGAAAGATAGCACAAGGGCGAGGGCGAATATCGTTCGACAAATATTAGGAGAAAATCCTGAAAAAGGATTTTTAAATCCAGACTTTAATGAAATCATGGAAAACTGTCTTTCTTGTAAGGCTTGTCAATTAGAATGTCCTACGGGGGTGGATATAACCATGATTAAGGCTGAGGGATTACAAAAGCAATTTGATGAAAAAGGCATAAATTTTAGAACAAGATTTATAGGAAATTTACCTATCTTTCAAAACAGATATCGGAAACTGGCGCATTTTCTAAATTTCTTTTCAAGAAGCACTCCCTTTTCACAAATTATAAAAGGGATATTAGGTTTTTCAACAAAAATAGATTTACCAAAAATACATTTTAATAGTTTAGATGATTGGTTTAAAACCTATAGCAAACAGGTAGACCAGGATGATTTCGAACATGGCAAAGTTCTTATTTACAATGATGAATTTACCAATAATTTAGAAGTCCATACTGGTAAAATCGCTATAAAATTATTGAATGAATTAGGATTTGGAGTTGAAATTACAAGGAATATGATTTCAGGAAGAACCTACCTGAGTGTTGGTATGGTCAGAAAAGCTAAGAAAATTGCACTGAAAAATATTGAGTATCTAAAAGAAAGGTTGGAAAGAGGCGAAAAAATATTATTTATTGAACCTTCTGCTCATTCGAGCTTTAAAGATGAGTATCCAAAATTATTTTCTGGGGATGAAAAAATTTGGGCAGATAAATTAAATTCTTCTACTTTATTAATTGAAGAATTCTTGGTAGAAAATTATAAAAAGGGAAAAATTAAATCCAATCAATTCTGCGATAAAAATAAAGATATATATGTTCATGGACATTGTCACCAAAGAGCAGTTGTTGGCTTAGGTTGTACACGTATAGCTTTGGAGATTCCGACAAATTTTAAAACTCATTTAATTCCCTCTGGTTGTTGTGGCATGGCTGGTTCTTTTGGCTACAGCGATAAAACCTATGATTTATCTCAAAAAATCGGAAATCTTTCTTTATTTCCTTTTATTAATCAATTAAAAGATGAAATGGGGGAAGAAGATCCTATTATTGTAGCAAATGGAACATCCTGTCGTCATCAGATAGAAGGAGGAACAGATCAGAAGTCGAAACATCCTGTTGAAATTTTATATGAAAATTTAAAAGAAAAAAGAATTCTATAATGTATCAGTTTAATATTAGCATTTTTATTGAACCTCAAATTCAGGGAGAATTTGAAACTTATTTCAATGAAAACATTCTTAATGGTATATCAAATAAATCTGAAAATCCATTGAGGCTCTTTCATATTGAATCTCATCAAGAGCCAGATTCAAAGGGTTATAGTTTACAATTTTATCACCCAGCATTAAATATAGAAAAAAATCAACAGGAAATAATTTTTCTAATTATTGAAAAATTAAACGAAAAATTTATCAATAAATATTTATATTTTACCTCCTTGCTTAAAGCCATTGAATAGGTTTTTCGCCTATTTCTTCAAGGATTTTATTGGTATTCTTAAAAATATTTGAATTAAACCAACCACCTTTATTGGCAGACAAAGGAGATGGATGCGCGGCACTTAGAATTTTATGTTTATCCTTATCTATCCATTTTTCAAATTTCTTTGCGTGGTTTCCCCAAAGGAGAAATACTAAATTAGATTTATTTTGATTTAAAGCTTGAATAATGGATTGAGTGAATACCATCCAACCAAAATCCTTATGAGAATTAGGTCGATTTTTTTCAACTGTCCAAATTGTATTCATTAATAAAACTCCTTGTTTTGCCCAGGGTATCAGATTGCCAGAAGTCGGACCATGAATCAAATTATATTCAATTTGAATTTCCTTGAAAATATTTTTCAAGGAAGGTGGAAAAACAATTCCATCAGGAACCGAAAAAGCTAGTCCATGGGCTTGATTAAGGTTATGATAAGGATCTTGACCAATTATAACGACTTTAACTTCCTCAAATGAGGTTTGGATTAAAGAATTAAAAATTTCATCTTTTTTTGGAAAAACTATGGATTTTTTATTTGAAATTTCAAAATTTTGATTAATTTGAATAAGATAATTCTTTTGAATAAAGGGTGAAATCTGATTTTGCCAACCAGCAGGTATCAATTCAAAGATGGAATTTCTTAACACAATATTATGTCTAAATCAATTTGCAATGGGATTCAAGTAGATGTTTCTACTGCTTTTGTGCCAAATTATAAAATTCAAAAGCCGTATGCAAATTATTTTTCATACCAAATAACAATTAAAAATCTTACTGCGCAGCCTGTGCAATTAATTTCACGCTATTGGAACATTTGGGATAGTGTAGGAGTAAAAGAGGAAATTAATGGAATGGGTGTCGTAGGGCTACAACCCACCATTGGGCCTTATGAATCTTTTTCTTATACATCTGGCTGTCCGACTATTTCCAATTTTGGCAGAATGAAAGGATCTTATATTTTGATAAATTTGGAAACGCAACAAACATTTTCAGTAAAGATTCCTCAATTTGAATTAATTACGCCTTTTAGTTTTAATTAATGTTAGATAGAATAAAATTTCTTTTAAGGTCTCAGAATAACCAAGAACTTCATTCCCCTTTTGTATTTGATTTATATCAGAATATCATTTCAAGACATCTCCATCATTTCAATCAAGAAGAATTTATTGAGGAATTAAAAAAATATTATTCATCAAAAAAAAATATTATTGTATTTAGTTTTGAAAAGGAAATAGAAGATTTCAAAAAGGATGATTTGGTCTTTTTACCCTTCCCCTATCAGAATTTTTTTCATTGGAAGAATTTAAAAAATAATTCTAATACGGTATTTAGTATTAATTTCTATTTTGGAGCATTATTCAGTTTTGACAAGATTGCTCCAAAACAAGAATTTTATTTACGCTAGAATTGGCTTAATAATATTTCCTGCAACGTCTGTCAATCTAAAATTTCTTCCTTGGAAAGGATAGGTTAGTTCTTCATGATTCAATCCTAAAATATGTAAAATAGTTGCTTGAAGATCATGAATATGGGCTTTTCCATTAACTCCATAATAACCTATCTCGTCAGTTTCTCCATAAGTAAAACCTTTTTTAACACCTGCCCCAGCCATCCAAATTGTAAAAGCATCAGGATGATGATCTCTTCCCATAAAAGGTGCAGGTTTATTATCTCTATTTTCTTGCATAGGTGTTCTACCAAATTCACCACTCCAAACCACCAGGGTTTCATCCAATAAACCTCTTTGTTTAAGATCCATGATCAGGGCAGACATCGCCTGATCAGTTTCTAAACATTTTGTCTTTAAACCTATTTCTAAGGCTTCTGATGCATTACTACCATGTGTATCCCATCCCCAATCATATAATTGTATAAATCTAACTCCATTTTCAACTAATTTTCTAGCAAGGAGACAATTATTGGCGAAAGAAGGTTGACCAATAGTTGTTCCATATAAATTATGAATATAATCTGGTTCATCTTTAATATCCATTAATTCAGGAACTGCAGTTTGCATCCTAAAGGCCATTTCATATTGAGATATTCTCGTAAGAATTTCGGGATCTTTATATTCTTGATATTCTAAATGATTAATTTCATTAATTGCATCAATTGTAGACTTTTTCAATTCAGAAGTAATATCTTGAGGATTTTCTACAAATAATACAGGTTCCCCAGTAGAACGACAATGGACTCCTTGAAATTTGGATGGAAGAAAACCAGAACCCCAAATACTTTTACCAGCCTCGGGATATTTTCCACCTGAAGTAAGAACTATAAAGCCAGGTAAATTTTCATTTTCGGAGCCTAAACCATATACAGCCCAAGAGCCAATACCTGGTCTACCAAGCCTAGCACTTCCAGTTTGCATAAATAATTGCGCTGGAGCATGATTAAACTGGTCTGTATGCATTGCTTTTAAGAAACAAACCTCATCAACAACATTCTGAAAATATGGTAAGTAATCTGAAACCCATGCTCCAGATTGTCCATATTGATTGAATTTACCTTGGGGACCTAACATTTTAGGAATACCCCGAATAAATGCAAAGGTTTTGCCTTCTAAAAATTCTTCTGGACAATCCCTACCATTCCACTTTACCAATTCAGGCTTATAATCAAATAATTCGAGTTGGGAAGGCGAACCAGCTTTATGGATATAAATTACATGCTTGGCCTTTGGTAATAACTTAGAAATTTTTGTTTGATCTGTTTCAATATTTGGTTTTGAACCTGTAGAACATGAATTTAAAAGAGAACCTAAAGCCATCATGCCCATTCCAGTAGAACAATCTCTAATGAAATGTCTTCTTGTTAAATATTCTTTTGCTCTATTTTCTAAATCGTTCGTTATCATTCTTTTGTCAAAAATTCATCTAAGTTAATTAATGCGGAAGCAAGTGTCTGATAGGATTTCAAACTTATTTCCTCCTTTTTAAAATTGAATTCTTCTTTAGAAAATTCATTTTCTGCTTTATGATAAAGATTTTCTAATATAATTAATTTTTTAGGAGAAATATCTTTGAATACGAGTTTTTTATAGGTTTTGGAAATCCTTGTCTTTAAATCCGAATCAGGAATATTAAACATATCCTCACCAATTTTATTTGAAATTTCAACAAAGGCAGGATCATTCATCAATACCAAGGCTTGTAAAGGGGTATTGGTAGTAATTCTTCTAACAACACAAACTTCTCTACTTGGGGAATCAAAGGTAAATTGAGACGGATAAGGTCCTGTTCTTCTTGTAAAAATATAGATTGCTCTTCGATACTGTTCATCTGTAGTATCCTTTTCCCAGAATAAATTAGAATTTACTGCTTGCCAAACACCTTCGGGTTGGTAGGGCATTATTGGTTTGCCAAACATTTTAGGATTTAATAAACCTGAAACTGCTAAGGCTTGGTCTCTAATAATTTCAGAAGCCAATCTTGTTCTTGGGAAATAGGATAAATAATTATTATTAGGATCTAATTTCTCAGATTTTTCTGTTCTATGAGAAGCTTGTTTATAGGTATTAGATAAAACAATTTCCTTGATTAAGTCTTTAGGCTTAAAATCATATTTATTAATAAATTCATAGGCCAAATAATCCAATAATGGCTGATTTGTAGGTTTTTCACCTTGCGAACCTAAATCTTCTAGCGTAAATACTATACCTTTACCAAATAATTGTTCCCAAAAACGATTAACAATATTTCGAGCAAATAATGGATTATTGGGATCGGTGATCCAATAAGCCAAACCTAATCTATTTTTGGGATATTGTTTTTTGAATTCATGCATAAAGGAAGGAACTTGGGGCTGAACTTCTTTTCCATGTACCAACCAATTTCCTCTTACAAATTCAAAGGTTTTTCTTTTATAATCCTCTTGCATTTCTAAATAAATGGGAAAATTAATCGATTTAATTTTCATGATTTCCTCAAAATTTTTCCATTGATTTTGATTTAAATCTAATTCAGGAAATAAGGCAAACCATGAAATATTTATCACATCATTTCTTTTACCCCTTAATTTTGGATTCAATGCTTCCAAGTAAAAATCTACTTTTTCATCGAATTCTGGCATGTCAATTAAATCAAAATGAAACCCTTTTTTATTTAGGAAAATGGTTTTTACAATTCGACCATCTGGACTACCTAATCGGATATTTAATCTGCCCCCAGGTTCAGAAACACCATAATTAATCCACCACTTCTTTTTAAGTTTGGTTGTAATGGAAGGTAAACGACAAGTTCCTCCATCTCTTAAACCAATTCTTACTCCACCATTCAAAGCACCTTTTTCAAAATTATCTGCATGGTGAGCATAAATACGAGGTTCATAAAACTGAATGAATTTTTTAATATAATCTTTTTGATAGGAATCTTGTGTTTTTAGGCTTTGAATAAATTCATTAATTTGCTTTTCTTCCTCCTCAGAAAATGTACGATAAAAAGGCGCTTCATCTATGGTATCTTCATCCCTCGTATTATTCAAAAAGGCCATGAATTTATAATATTCTTCATTTTTTATCGGATCATAAGGATGAGAATGACATTGTACACAACTAAAAGTTGTACCATGTAGTGCATCCCAGGTGGTATTTACTCTATCAAGAATTGCCGCAACTCTAAATTCCTCATCAACCGTCCCAGTTTCATCATTATTCATTGTATTTCTATGAAAACCTGTAGCTATATAATCTCCTTTCGTCGGATTTTCCAATAAATCACCTGCCAATTGTTTGATAATAAAGTCTTTATAGGAAATATTTTCATTAAAAGATTTTATCACCCAATCTCTATAGGCCCAAATTGTCCTTCCATTATCTTTTTGATAGCCACGTGAATCAGAATAACGCGCTAAATCTAACCATTGACTTGCCCATTTTTCTCCAAATGAATTAGAAGCTAAAAGTGAGTCTACAATTTTTTCGTAGTTGGCATGACTACTATCCGACTTAAAGCGATTGATTAATTCAATTGTAGGGGGAAGTCCTGTTAAATCTAAACTCAATCTTCTTATTAAAACTTCAGATTTAGCTTGAGGACTTGGTTCCAAACCAATCTCTTTCATTTTACTTAAAGTAAAAGCATCGATAGGGTTTTCATCAAAAGTTTTATTGAATAATTTTGAAAAAAAGTTTGAAACAGTTGGAATTGAAGGCTTTTTAATTGGTTCATATGCCCAATGACTTTCCCATTTCGCACCTTGGTCAACCCATTTTTTTAATATTTCTATTTCTTCTTTTGTTAAAGGAGGCTTTTTATAAGGCATTCTTTCTTCAGGATCCTTAGCAGTAAGTCTGGAAATGAATTCTGATTGGTCTGCATGAAAGGGAATTATAGAAGGTTTGCCAGAAGCTGTAACTTGAAAGGCTTCTTCTTCGAATAAAATACTAAATTTTCCTTGTTTTTTTACACCACCATGACATGAGATGCAATGTTTATTGAGGATAGGTTTTACTTGTTGGGAATAAGAAATTTCTTCTTTAAAAACAAATACATTTAAGACAAGGAATGCAAAAGCCAATCCTAATAATCCAAAAAGAATTTGTTTGAAGTTGAAATTTTTCATTGTACAGGCTTATGATTTAAAAAGTCAATTCAAACTTGAATTTACTTAATATTTTATATAAACCTGTACTTTGAAATAATGTTTATTTTGTTTTAGCTAGCTCAACGTTTACACGCTTTCCTTTAATATGTGCGCCAATCATCTTATCTAAAACTTGGGATTTATATTCCTTTGGAATATCCACATAGGTATGCTTATCTTCAATTTGAATATGTCCTAATGCTGCTCCTGGTATACCAGTTTCACCAGCAATAGCTCCAACTATATTCGAAGGGGAAATTTTTTGATTGAACCCTATATTGATAAATAATTTAACCATACCTTCATTCGTATAAGGTTTTCCTGACTTATCTGATCTAGGACCATTACCTCTTCCCTCTCCTCTTCTACCTCTGTCCCTATCTCTATCTCTTCCACGATCTCTATCTCTATCTCTACCTCCACGATCTCTATCTCTACCGCCTCTAGAATCTCTAGAATCTCTAGCCGAATCTCTGAATTTACGAGATTGACCTGGATCAAAACCTAATTGATTATCATCTAAGAATTCATTATCCTTCACTCCCATCAACATTTTAGTCATGGTAGCAATGATTTGATCTGAAGAATATCCATTGGACTTTAATGTTTCAACAACATCTATGAATTGTCCATTATCAAAATTGGATTCAATCTGATTTTTGATATTATTAACAAATAATTCCTTTTTAACATTGATGATATCTTTAAAAGAAGGAATATCTGCTTTTTCAATTTTAACCTTTGTATAGCGCATGATATCATTCATTCGAGAGATATCAGGGTAGGTAACCAAGCTAAATGCTATACCTTTTTTACCTGCTCTACCAGTTCTACCAATACGGTGTACATAATATTCAGAATCTAAAGGTACGTCGTAATTAATTACGCCATCCACATTATCAACATCTAAACCTCTTGCTGCAACGTCTGTGGCAACTAAAATATTTACCTGACCATTTCTAAATCGGTTCATTACAATATTTCTTTGGTTCTGACGTAAATCACCGTGTAAACCTTCTGCATTATAACCTTTATTGATTAA
>CAZVFE010000032.1:0-17018 GCA_964626405.1 uncultured Cytophagales bacterium
CGATAAAATATTTGGGAAATGGAGCGGAATATCGGGTTAATGATATATCTGACTTAAAAAATATTCCCTCTTTAGTTGAGGAAATTTCAAAAACTTTTGGGAAAATTGATATTTTAGTAAATAATGCGGGTATAAATATGAAGAAACCTGCTTTAGAAGTTAGTGATGATGAATTTGTAAATATCATTGATACAAACTTAAATGCAGTTTTCGCTTTAAGCAGAGAGGTAGGTAGAGGAATGGTTGAAAAAGGAAGCGGTTCAATTATCATGATATCCTCTATGGCAGCTTACTACGGAATAGACCGAGTAGCAGCTTATGCAAGTTCAAAGACAGGCGTATATGGTTTGGTGAGGGTATTGGCAAGTGAGTGGAGTAAGTTTGGTGTAAGAGTAAATGCTATTGCCCCAGGATTTATTGAAACAGCGATGAGTAAGGGAGCAATGAATTCAGATCCAGATCGAAAAAACCGCGCGATGAGCAGAACCCCTATTGGTTATTTTGGCCAACCGAAAGACATAGGCTATGCAGCAGTATTTTTGGCATCAGATGCCTCAACCTATATTACAGGAGTTTCTTTACCAGTAGATGGTGGTAATTCCATTGGATTTTAAAACTAAATAACTATGAAAGTAAAGTACAGATGGATTGTTGTATTTCTCTTATTCATTGCAACAACAATTAATTACCTAGATAGGCAGGTAATAGGATTATTAAAACCTACCTTAGAGGAAGAATTAAATTGGAGTGAAAAGGATTATTCCTATATCGTAATGGCCTTTACGGCATCCTACGCATTAGGATTAATGGTGTTTGGAAGAATTATTGATAAAATAGGTTCTAAAGTAGGATTTTCTATATCGATCATCATTTGGTCTATTGCAGCGATGGCACATGCGGCAGCAAAATCAACTTTTGGTTTTGCAATGGCTCGTGTTAGTTTAGGTTTAGGGGAATCTGGAAATTTTCCTGCAGCAATTAAAACTGTAGCTGAATGGTTCCCAAAAAGGGATCGAGCATTGGCAACGGGAATTTTCAATTCTGGGGCAAATATTGGAGCCGTAGTAGCGCCAATCATGGTGCCTTGGATATTGGGAGCTTACGGATGGCAAGAGGCCTTTATTATTACTGGAGCAATTGGATTTATTTGGTTAGTTGCTTGGTGGTTCTTTTATGAAATTCCAAGAAAAAAACAAGGGGTAACAGAAGAGGAAATCGCCTATATCGAATCTGATGAAGATGAGCAGGAGGAGAAAAAATCACCTGTAAAATATTCATGGGCTGAATTATTCTCTATGAAGCAAACATGGGTTTTCATAATAGGGAAATTCATGACAGACCCGATTTGGTGGTTCTTCTTATTCTGGATTCCAGGTTATTTTGCTAATATTTTCGCTTTAGATTTAAAAACTCCTAGCTTACACTTAGCATTCCTTTATACTTGTACTACGGTTGGAAGTATTGGAGGAGGATATCTATCAGGGTATTTTATTAAGAAGGGACATCCTATTTATAAGGCTAGAAAATTAGCTTTCTTAATTATTGCACTCTGTACTCTACCAATTATCACGATTCAGTGGGCAAATGATTTATGGACAGTTGTTTTAATTATATCCTTGGCGGCATCTGCGCATCAAGCTTGGTCTGCAAATATATTTACTACAGCTTCTGATATGTTCCCACAATCGGCTCTAAGTTCTGTTGTAGGAATTGGAGGTTTAGCTGGGGCAGTTGGAGGTGTTATTTTCCCTGCATTTATCGGTATTGTTTTAGATTATTATAAAAATATTGATGCATTAAATACAGGATATAATGTAATATTCATGGTATGTGGATCAGCATATTTATTAGCATTGGTAATGATGCATTTCATATTACCTAAAATGAACCGCGTAACAGCGAAGTAATTGTATTTTCGAAAATTTTCGTTTAACTTTAAAACGAAAATTTTCGAAACATGCTTTTTCCCAATCAAAGAAGAGAAAAAATTTTAGATTACCTTAAAGAGGATGGTTCAGCAAAGGTAAACCAGCTGGCAAAAATCTTTAAAGTTACCGAAGTAACTATTCGGCAGGATTTAGAAAAACTTGCTGCAGAAGGCCTAATTATCAAAAAACATGGAGGGGCTTTCTTAAAAAATGCCCAGGATACTGTCCGAAGTTTTTCCTTATTAAATCAGGACAATCTTGATAAAAAGGCAAAAATTGGAAAAAAATGCATTGAATTCATTGAAGATGGTGATACAATCATCTTAGATTCAGGATCTACCACTACAGAAATTGCAAAGAATCTAACGGGTTTTAAAAATTTAACCGTCATAACAAACGCTTTAAACATAGCACTTTTATTAGGTTCCGAACCTGGGATAGAGGTAATCATGACAGGTGGTGAATTTAAACCACCTACTCTTTCTTTAACGGGGCAAAAAGCTGCTGATTTTTTCAAGGATTTAAATGTTCAAAAACTATTTTTAGCAACAGCAGGAATATCTTTAAAGTCGGGCCTTACTTACCCCTCCATTTCAGATTTGGTAGTAAAAAAAGCCATGATTGAAGCTGCAGAAACCACTTATTTAGTGGCAGATTCGACAAAAATTGGAAAAAATTCTTTAGCTAGTTTGGGAGCCCTTTCTTTAATTGATTTATTCATTACTGATAATGAAATAAGTACAGAACAGAAAAAGCATTTTAAAATAAATGAAATAGAATTAGTAATCGCATAATTATGAAAAAGCAAACTTTAGGAATCATTATTGGTAATCGTGATTTTTTCCCAGATTCATTGGTTGAAAAAGCGAGAGTTGAAATTTTAGAGACCTTTAAAAAATTAGGGATAAATCCGATTTTATTGGATACAAATCAATCTAAATTGGGGGGAATAGAAACCTTTCAAGAGGCAAAGGCCTGTGCCGATCTTTTTCGTAGGCATAGGGATGAAATTTCTGGAATACTAGTTTTATTACCAAATTTTGGAGATGAAAAAGGTGTTGCAGATACTTTAAAATTAGCAGAATTAAATGTTCCCGTTTTGATCCAGGCATATCCTGATGATTTATCAAAAATGAATGTTGTCAATAGACGTGATGCATGGTGTGGAAAAATTTCAGTCTGCAACAATCTTTATCAATATGGAATAAAGTATTCATTAACCTCAGCACATGTAATGAGTCCATCTGACCCCGCATTCCAGTCGGACTTAAAGGATTTCTTAGCCGTTTGCAGAGTGGTAAAAGGATTAAAAACTGTTCGAATTGGAGCTATTGGTGCAAGACCTGGGGCATTTAATACTGTTCGATATTCGGAAAAAATCTTACAAAGAAATGGTATTACAGTAACTACTGTTGACCTTTCAGAAGTTTTAGGAAGGGCGGAAAAACTTAAGGAAAATGATGCTAAAGTAAAAGCACATTTAGATTCGATTGGAGCCTATGCTTCATTAAAAAACACTCCTAATCAGGCTGCCTTACAAATTGCCAAATTGGATGTTATTTTAAATGAATATATGGAAGAATTATCTTTGGACGCGACGGCAATTCAATGTTGGACCTCCTTACAGCAAAATTATGGTTGTAATGTATGTACGAGCATGAGTATTATGTCTGAAAACATGTTACCATCAGCCTGTGAGGTGGATGTAACAGGAACTTTGAGTATGTATGCTATGCAATTAGCATCTGGTTCTCCTTCGGCCTTAGTTGATTGGAATAATAATTATGCGGATGATGAAAACAAATGTGTATTATTCCATTGTGGAAACTGGGCTAAATCATTCTTACCTGATATTCAAATTTCAAATGCACCAATCCTTGGAACATCTGTCGGTGTAGAAAACACATATGGAGCATTAGACGGAAGGACTCCTGCTATGCCATTAACATTTGGAAGAATTTCAACGGATGATCCTAAAGGAATTATCAAAGCATATATTGGAGAAGGATCCTTAACAAATGATCCATTAGAAACCTTTGGAAACAGGGCTGTAGCTAAAATACCCCATTTACAAGATTTAATGAAATACATTTGCAAAAATGGATTTGAACATCATGTAGTAATGAATGCGTCGAATACAGGAGCAATCCTTCAGGAGGCATTGGAAAATTATATGGGTTGGGAAGTTTATAACCATCAATAATATGACCATTCAAGAATTAATCGAGAAGTCTAACCAATACCGCAAGCAGGTATTGAAAATTATTTATGAATCAGGTGCTGGTCATACCGGAGGTAGTCTTTCAATTTTAGACATTTTAAATGTTCTTTATAATCAGATATTAAAGATTGATTTAAATGACCCTGCAAGAGATCGCTTTATTCAAAGCAAAGGACATTCTGTAGAGGCATTGTATGTGGTATTAGCAGATCAAGGATTTTTTCCATTTGAGGACTTAAAAACTATGGGAAAATATAATTCCCCATATATTGGTCACCCAACCAAAAAAATTCCTGGAATGGAACAAAATACTGGAGGTTTAGGGCATGGATTACCTATTTGTGCAGGAACTGCCCTAGCTGCCAAAATGGATAATTTGCCAACCAAAGTATTTACAATATTAGGAGATGGGGAAATGGCAGAAGGATCAAATTGGGAGGGAATGATGATGGCGGCGCATTATAAATTGGATAATTTATGTGCCATTTTGGACTATAATAAATTGCAGATTACTGGTCCAAACCATCAAGTGATGGGATTAGAACCTTTGCGGGCAAAAATTGAATCTTTTGGCTGGGAGGTAGAAGAAGTAGATGGGCATAACATTAAAGACTTGGTAAAAACCTTAGAACAAATTCCTTTTAAAAAGGATAAACCTAGCTTTATTATTGCTCATACCATAAAAGGTAAAGGAATTTCTTTTATGGAAAATGAAATTAAATGGCACCATGGCGTACCAAGTGATGAAGAATATGAATTAGCAATGAAAGAATTAAACGCATGAAACCGAATTTAGAAGTATTTGCAGAAACTTTAGAGGAATTAGCAAAGAATGACCCCGATTTATTAATCGTAACTAGCGACTCTCGTGGTTCGGGAAAATTAAAACCTTTTGGCGAAAAATTTCCTGAAAAAATGGTTGAAGTCGGCATTGCAGAACAAAATTTAGTTGGTGTTGCTGCAGGCCTTGCAAGCATGGGTAAAAATGTATTTGCGGTATCTCCAGCCTGTTTTCTAACTGCAAGGTCTTTAGAACAAATAAAAAATGATATTTGCTATTCAGATAACCCCGTTCGATTAATAGGAATTTCTGCTGGGGTAAGTTATGGTGCCTTGGGTAGCACCCACCATAGTTTACATGATATTGCGGTTTTAAGGGCAATAAATAATATTGATATTATTATTCCCGCTGATGATTTCGAAACAAAGGAGGCCATCAAAGCAGCATCAAAATCGAAAAAACCTTTATATATTCGATTCGGAAAGAAAAAAATGCCTAATTTGGGACAAAACATATCCCCTAATTTTGAAATTGGAAAAGCGAGAATAATACGGGAAGGAAAGGATATCCAATTAATTGGTACAGGAGAAACTGTTTGGCCTTGTCTTGAAGCAGCAGAATTATTAAGTAAGGAGGGAATTGAGGCAGAAGTAATTTCCATGCATTCAATTAAACCGTTTGACCATTCCATTTTTAAAGGAAATAAACCCATTATTACCGTTGAAGAGCATATGATTAATGGAGGTTTAGGTGAGGCAGTAGCATCCTTCTTACTGGAAAATAAGCATTATGTCCCTTTTAAAAAAATGGGAATTCCCGATGAATATACAGTAACTGGTTCACAAGTAGAAATATTTGACCATTACGGTTTGAACGATAGAGGAATTAGCATTGAGGCTATTAAATTAATTAAAAGTTAATAGATTAGAATTATCATCTAAATATTTGATTATTTAAAATTCAAAAGATAATTTTCAATTAGGGGAGGTGGGGCATTATTTAAACCCATAATTATTAAAAATATTACTTCAAAGAAAAGAACTTATAAAAACGATGAAAAAACTGATTATCTTTTTAACAATTATCCTTGTGGCTTGTGGAGGAGATAAAAAACAAGAAGAACCTCCAAAAATAGCAGTGGTTATCTCAACCTTAAACAATCCTTGGTTTGTCATTCTCGCGGAATCAGCGGCAGAAAATGCAAGAAATTTAGGATATGAAGCAAAAATCTTTGATTCCCAAAATAATCCAGCTTTAGAATCTGACCATTTTGAAAACCTAATTTCTTCAGGTTTTGATGCCATTCTTTTTAATTCAACTGATGCAGATGGTTCCGTAACCAATGTTTTGAAAGCAAAAGAAGCGGGAGTTCCAGTTTTTTGTATGGATAGAGAAATTAATTCAAATCAAGCGGCAACTTCACAAATTTTATCTGATAATTATTCAGGTTGTGTATCAATTGGTATTGAATTCGTAAAAGCCCTAAATGGCAAAGGTAATTATGTTGAAATTATGGGTGCCGCAGGCGATAATAATACCTATGCTCGTTCTAATGGATTTCATTCGGTGGTCGATCAATATCCTGACCTTCATTTATTAGCTCAACAACCAGGAGATTTTGATAGAAATAAATCCTTGAATGTTATGGAGTCATTACTTCAGGCAAATCCAGATATTCAGGCTGTATTTTGCGGCAATGATGCAATGGCAATGGGAGCCTACCAGGCAATCAAATCTGCTGGATTATTGAATAAAATAAAGGTTTTTGGATTTGATGGTACTGAAGAAGTTATTCAAAAAATTAAAGATGGAGAAATACAAGCAACGGGAATGCAATATCCATTAATCATGGCAAAAACAGCAGCTGAATATGCTGATAAATACATCAAAGGAGAAAGAAATTTCCCTCAGTATGTACCGGTTGCGGTCGATTTAATCAATTCAAAAACCGCTAAACATTTTTAATATGAAATTAATCGGAACAATTTTAAGTATTTTAATCCTTCTTTTTTTCTCCCTAAAATTTGAAAAATTAAGTGAGAGAAATTCTATTTCAAATACAGAAAATAATTATCAAGAAAAGATTGAAAATCTTATTCAAAATGGAATTATAAACAATAATGAAATCTCTAAAACAGAAGATTTAATTAATAAATTGAATAAAAACCCAGAAGAATTCTATAAAAATAAAGGACATCGATTGGGAATTGGTTCCTCTGCCTATTTTCTTGTGGAAGATGAAACAACGGTTAAAAATTTTGAAAACGGAATAATCGAACTTGAAAATAATGTAATACTAGACACCAAATATATTTTTGGTAATGAAATTAGAGATGCTTCCAATTTTATTAGTTTAACAGAATTCGATTCTCAATTAAAATTAAATGATTTTACTGGACAATTAAATGCCAAAATAAGGAAGAATTTCGAAAACTTTTCCATTAAAAAGGGTGATAAATTGAAATATATTGGAGCTTGCCAAATATATATCGATAGGTTACCCATAAAAGAATTAATAGTTATACCTGTTTTAATTGAAAAAATTTAAATGTTGGAAGTTATCCATATCACTAAAGAATTTCCTGGAGTTAAGGCTCTGGAGAATGTCGATTTGGTTTTCGAACCAGGGAAAGTAAATGCCCTAATGGGAGAAAACGGAGCTGGAAAATCTACATTATTAAAAATACTAAGTGGTATTTATTTGGATTACGAAGGTTCAATAAAAATTAATCAAAAAGAATATCGATTTACGGGAGTCAAAGATTCAGAAGAAGCTGGAATTGCAATTATTCATCAGGAATTAAATTTATTTCCAAATCTAACTATTTCAGAAAATATTTTTTTGGGAAAAGAATTAAAAACTAAATGGGGGTTATTGGATAAAAATTCCATGGATTCCATTACCCAAGATTTATTAAAACAAGTTGGGGTAAATAAACCATCCAATACTTTAGTTTCTAAACTTAAAATTTCTGAACAACAATTAATTGAAATTGCCAAATCCCTATATTCAAAGGCTGAAATTATCTTAATGGATGAACCTACCTCTGCCTTAAGTGATACGGAAATTGAAAATCTTCATCGTTTAGTTAAAAACTGGACCAAAGAAGGTAAAACCATCATTTATATTTCTCATAAAATGGATGAGCTTTATAGAATAGCTGATAATTATGCTGTTCTTAGAGATGGGAAAAGTATTTCTTCTGGAAGAATGAATGAAGTAAAACCCCAAGAATTAATCGAATTCATGGTAGGAAGAAAAGTCATTATTAACAAAAAAGAAGAGAAAAACCTTCCTGATAATTATGCTTTAAAAATTCCAAATTTAATTAATCTTAAAAAAGGAGAAATTTTGGGGATATTTGGATTGATGGGTGCAGGTAGAACGGAATTATTGGAACAAATTTTTGGATTAAACCCCTTCCCTTTTCCGATAGAAATCAATGGTAACTTAATAAAAATAAATAAACCTCTTGATGCCATTCAGGCAGGAATGGGTTTTGTGACAGAGGACCGAAAAATGGAAGGCTTGATTATGGAACAAGATCTTTCCTTCAATATTGGCTTAATGAATATTTCATTATTCAAAAACACGAAAGAAAAAGAAATCAAAGAATTAAGCCAGTCTTTTATTTCAAGCTTAAAAATAAAAACTCCATCTGAGAAGGAACCATGTTTGAATCTATCAGGTGGAAATCAACAGAAAGTGATATTAGGTAAATGGCTTTCAAAAAACCCTAATATCCTCCTTTTGGATGAACCTACTCGTGGAATTGATATTCAAGCAAAAAGCGAAATTTATGAATTAATAAAAGGTTTAGCAGATGAGGGGAAAAGTATTTTACTAATATCATCTGAAATCCCAGAAATATTAGCTCTTTCAGATAGAATATTAGTAATGTCTGAAGGAATAATCCGAGCGGAATATTCAAGCTCAGAAGCAAATGAAAATGAATTATTAAAATCAGCATTACCAAAATTATGAAAACACTAGATGCTAGCCTTTTAAAGAAAATTCAGTCCTTATTGGCATTATTTATCCTATGCTTAATATTATCCATTCTAACGGATAAGTTTTTGACAATGGGGAATATTTGGAATGTATTAAGACAAATATCAGTAAATATGTGCCTTTCAATTGGAATGACCTTGGTAATCCTTACGGCAGGAATTGATTTATCTGTTGGTGCAACCCTTGGTCTGGTTGGTGCTATTTCAGCAGGATTAATTACAAAGGGCATTTCCTTGGTAAGCATGGACCTTTGGATTGGATTTACGGTTTTTGGGATTGTAATTGCATCCCTCTTAATGGGTTCCACTATTGGTTGGTTTAATGGGTGGATGATAACGAAATTTTCAGTACCTCCATTTGTAGCTACACTAGGAATGTTAACAGCCTTAAGAGGATTTACTTATTTATATACCGAAGGAAGACCAATTTCTAACCTAGGATCTGATTTTGAATTTTTGGGATCAGGCTGGCTAATCGGAATTCCTGTACCTGTTTGGATTTCCATATTAGTCATTGGATTATTTTTATTCATTACAAAAAAAACAGGATTAGGAAGATATATCTATGCTGTAGGAGGAAATGAAAAGGCCTCATTTTTATCCGGGGTGCCAGTCAATAAGGTAAAATGGATAGTTTATGGATTATCTGGGGCAATGGCTGGTTTAGGAGGTGTTTTGGTGACTGCAAGATTAAATTCCGCACAACCCAATGCTGGGATGAATTATGAATTGGATTCCATTGCTGCAATTGTCATTGGCGGAACCTCTCTATCAGGTGGAAAAGGTTCTATTACTGGTACGGTAATCGGTGTAATATTAATAGGGGTCTTGAACAATGGACTAGTTTTATTGAATGTATCTCCATTTTGGCAACAGGTGGTAAAAGGCGGAGTAATTCTTTTAGCAGTAATTTTAGACAATTTTAATTCAAAGAAAAAATCCATATAATGAAAAAAATTCTTGCCATTGACCAGGGAACTAGTAGCACAAAGGCCATTATTTTTGATGAATCTGGGAAGGTTTGTGAAAAATCAACAGCAGAATTAATTACAGATTATCAAGCAAATGGATTTGTTGAACAAAACCCTGAATATATATATTTATCGGTTTTAGAGGCATGCAAGAATTTAAATTTGAATGAAATAACTGCCATTGGAATTTCTAACCAAAGAGAAACATTTATTCTTTGGGATAAAAATGGACAAGCTGTTTTACCAGCCATCGTTTGGGCTTGTAAAAGATCGGTTGAAATTTGTAAGAATAGGGAAAATGAAAATAATTTTATAAATGAAAAAACTGGATTAATTATAGACCCTTATTTTTCTGGAACGAAACTATTATGGGTTTTGGAAAATCATCCGGAAATAAAAACACGAATTGAAAGGGGAGAAATTTATTTCGGAACCGTGGATACTTGGATATTATATAAATTAACTGAAGGGAAGGAATTTAAAACGGATTATACGAATGCATCACGAACACTTTTTTTCAATATTCATAATTTAATATGGGATCAAGAAATCTTAAAAAATTGGGGTCTTGAAAATTTAAATTTACCAGAAATTTTACCTTCTTCTTCCTATTTTGGCTCAACAAATTTAGGTGGATTATTAAAGAATTCAATAGAAATACATTCTATGATTGGAGATTCCCACGCTTCTATGTTTGGCGAAATTTGTTTTGTAAAAGGGGATACAAAAATGACGATGGGAACGGGGAGTTCCTTATTAATGAATATCGGAAATCATCCTATTAAATCAAATAACAAATTACTTACAACAATTGGATTTAGTACCCAAAATGAAGTTGTTTATGCTTGGGAAGGGGCAATTGTTTCCTGTGGTTCCATGATTTCCTGGTTAAAAGATTCATTAAAACTATTCGAAAATCCAACTGAAACGTCCGATATCGCAGAATCCATTAAGGATAATGGAGGTGTTTTTTTAGTGCCAGGATTTGCAGGTTTGGGTGCTCCTATTTGGAAGATGGATCGCAAGGCTTCCTTTGTTGGCATTAATTTTGGAACGAATTCTAAACACATAGTTAGAGCTACACTTGAGGCAATAATTTTCCAAATAAGAGATGTATTGGATGCTATGGAAAAGGATTTAGGCAAAAAAATTCCCCATGTGGCTATGCATGGTGGACTTTCAAAGAACCGCTTTATTCAAAAACATTTATCTGCTTTAATACACTCATGTATTGAGATTCAAGAAAGTCAGGATATTTCTGCCTTGGGAGCAGGTTTATTAGCAGGATTATCTAATGGAAATTATTCAAATTTGAATCAAATAAAATCTCTTATTCAAAAGAAAGAATTGAAAAAAGATATTTCTCTTTCCAATGAGATAGAAATATCTTTTAATCATTGGAAAGAGATTATCGAAAAAAATCTTTATTAATTATTTAGATTGAGCTGCCAACCATTGCATGATGGTAACTGGCATACCATTTACTTTTACCGGAGATCCATCGAAATCAAATCTCACCTCATTAGCATGAAGGTAAATCCAAGACCAATGTCCATCATAATGATAGGAATTTCCTCCATATTGATTGGTAATATCAACCACATGATCTGGGAAAGTAAAATGAACATTTTCAGCTCCTGCTTTCTTCAAACGATGATAAATTGGCACAGCAGTCTTTTGTGGATCGGTTACTTTGTCGTCTTTTGATTGCACGAACCAAATAGGAACATTTTTGATAGACTCTATTTGTTGATCAGATGCAAATTCAGAATAAAAGGCTAATGCTGATATATATCCACCTGCAAAAAAATCTGGATTATTAAAGATTAGTCGAAGGCTCATATAACCTCCATTGGAACAACCACCTATATAAATTCTTTTGGTATCAATATCTTTATTTTTGGCTACATACATTTTTATTAATTCCATCAGAGCTTCATTATAAATATCATTGGTTTTCCCTGTCGTCATACGTTCTGTAGCACTATGCATCCAATAAGTAGGTGCTTGAGGAACCAAAACATGTGCTCCACCAAAAATAGATTGAATGTCTTTTGAAGCATAATTGACCGCCTTATTTCCAATCGCAGCTATTGAAGGATCTGTTCCACCTTCTCCCCCACCATGTAACCAAATAAGCAAGGGGGCTTTTCCAGATTTTCTTACAGGATTATAAGAAGCGTAGGACAAGTTTATATCTTTATGTGTAAATTTTCCGGTTAAATCGAAATCATCAAGGATTGGAATGATTCTCCTTGTTTCCTTATTCCAAGTAATATTCGAGGAATTTTGTTTGATATCTAACTGATAATTTATCCATTTATTTCCTCCTTTACCCGGGAAATATTGAATTGCAGAGCCCAAATAATTATTGGGAGCAACAGCTAAAACAAGAGTAATATGATTTCCTTTTGAAATTGGATTTCCATTATTGTCTGAGACAAAGGCATTTATGACCTCTCTATTTCCGGATTTGAATTGTGCAAACATATCAGGGATTGGATCTTCCGTAAGGGAAGATCGAGTAACACTTACGGAAAAGTCTTTTGAATCAACTTTTTCAAGTTCTTTTTGAGATTCTAGGATTACCTTGTTTACATGTGGACCCCAATCAAAACCTTCAATAACCATGGTATAATTGGTTTGAGATAAAGAAGGTAGGGAAAGGGATAAAATAAATAAAATAGACAGGATTGAGAATGATTTTTTCATAAAAAATAGGTTAAATTTTAAAATTTTAGATGATAATAATGCCACCACCACCCGCCCCAAAAATAAACCGAATTTTGGTTATTTCCTAAAAGTAAATTGATATTATTAAATTACTATATTTTAAGATCACAAAAATTAAAAAAGCCTTCCAAATTTCTTTGAAAGGCTTTTAATTTGTTGGCGGTCCGGACGGGACTCGAACCCGCGACCCCATGCGTGACAGGCATGTATTCTAACCAACTGAACTACCGGACCTGCTCTTTAGAGTGGCACAAAATTAGTAAAATTTAAATTTATAACAATACTTATTATTAATATTTTTAAAATAAATTTTATATTACTAAAAAATTTGAAGCTTACATGCACCAAAAATCTAAATCAAGCGTATTTTTTATTGGATTAATCCTGTTTTTCATAAGTTCTTGTACAAAAGAAGAAAAAATCCCTGAAACAGAATTTGTCGATCCAAAGGATCAATTAGTTCAAGTAGAAGTCTCAACAAATGGATTGGAAATCCCAGATGAACCAAAAATTCAAGCCAATATTAAATTTACCAATAATGACACCACCTATTTTACGCATAAAATTGGAATTGAGGTAAGAGGACAATCCTCTCAATGGTTTCCTAAAAAACAATATGGTTTTGAGCTATGGGACAATACAAATCTTGGAATAAGTAATACTATTTTGGACTTTCCCTCTGAAGAAGATTTTATTTTAAGCGCACCTTATACAGACAAATCTTTGATGAGAAATGTTTTAATTTATGAACTATCAAGGGATATAGGAAGGTATGCTGCCAGAACAAAATTTGTAGACCTTAAATTAAATGGTTCTTCCAAAGGAACATATGTTTTTATGGAAAAATTAAAAAGAGATGTGAATCGAATCGATATTAGTAAATTAAAAAATACGGACAATTCTGGTGAAGAATTAACAGGAGGTTATATTATTAAAATCGACAAGGATAATGATTATTTTAATAATTCTTTTGAATCCAAAATAAGTCCTAGGAATGCTGCTTCCGGACAAACCATTAAGTTTGTTTATGATACACCTAAACCCAATGAAATTACGGCACAACAAAAGACCTATATTCAAAATTATATTCATGAATTTGAAGCTGTACTAAATTCAGATAATTTTAAAGATCCGAATAATGGTTATCAAAAATATATCAATGTAGATTCTTTTGTAGATTTTTTCCTCCTAAATGAAATTTCTAATAATGTGGATGGTTATAGATTGAGTACATGGGTAATTAAAGACAAAAATGAGAAATTAGCAATGGGACCAATTTGGGATTTCAACCTGGCCTTTGGAAATGCAGATTATTGTTCCGGGGGAGAAACAAATGTATGGGCCTATAAATTTAACGACCGTTGTAATGAAGATTTTTGGGTTATCCCATTTTGGTGGGAAAGATTAATGGAAGATCCATATTTCAGAAATAAAATAAAAACTAGATGGAATGAATTAAAAACAACGCACTTATCAGCAAATAATATGATTTCAAAGGTTGATAAATATAAGGAGCTTTTATCCAATTCGGGCAGTGCATCGAAGAATTTTGGATTATGGAGCGTTTTAGGGGTATACGTTTGGCCAAATAAATTTATTGGTAATACCTGGGATGAAGAAGTCAATTATTTAAAAGACTGGATAAATAACCGTTATACCTGGTTGGATACAAATATCAATAGTCTTTAATTTCATCTATTAAAGAATTAAATTCATAGTTTAAAACTCATGGTAATTTATTAATTTTATGGCATGAAATTTTTTAAGTATCAAGGTACTGGCAATGATTTTATAATCATCGACGATCGATCTAAGAGTTTTGATTTGAATAAAGATCAAATTCATGCTTTGTGCGATAGAAGATTTGGTATTGGGGCAGATGGACTCATGCTTTTACAAGATGCGGATGATTATGATTTCAGAATGGTTTATTTTAATTCTGATGGCACCCAAGGCACCATGTGTGGCAATGGAGGAAGATGCTTAGTGCGATTTGCCAATGACTTAGGAATCATTCAAGGTTCCACAGAATTCATCGCAGTAGACGGACCACATTCAGCAGAGGTTTTCCCTGATAAAATTTCTTTAAAGATGCAGGATGTCGATTCAATCATAGATTTAGACAATGCCTTTTTTGCTAATACTGGATCTCCACATTATGTGGGTTTTTGTAATGATTTAAAAACCTACAATGTTTTTGAAAATGGATCGAAAATTCGATATTCTGAAGAATTTAAAAATCAAAATGGAACAAATGTAAATTTTGTAGAAGAAATAGGAGAAAACGAGTTATTTGTGCGCACTTATGAAAGAGGTGTGGAAGATGAAACCTATTCTTGTGGCACAGGGGTTACGGCCTCAGCTTTAATAGCTCATCATTCCAAAAATTTAAAAAGTCCCATTTCAATTAAAACTATTGGAGGAAATCTTCAGGTTAGTTTTGAAATAAATCAAAAAAACAATTACTTTAATATATTTTTAATAGGTCCGGCTGTCAAAGTTTTTGAAGGCTTTATTAACTTGTAATTTCAATTAAATTTAAAATATTTTTTTATGAATTTAGATGCATCCACTAAGGCTAATATCGATTTATGGTTAAGTTCAGCCTATGATTTAGAAACCAGAAATATCATTCAAAATTTAATTGATACAAATCAAGAAACTCAATTGGTCGATAGTTTTTACAAAACCTTAGAATTTGGCACAGGGGGAATGAGAGGTGAAATGGGTGTTGGATGTAATAGAATGAACAAATATACAGTTGGTGGGGCCACGCAGGGTTTTGCAAATTATTTAAACAAAAGCTTTAAAGGCGGAATAAAAGTAGCTATTGCGCACGATTCCAGAAATAATTCACCCTATTTTGCACAAATTGCAGCTGATATTTTTTCAGCCAATGGAATTGAAGTTTATTTATTTCCTGCACTTCGTCCTACTCCACAACTTTCTTTTGCCGTAAGACATTTAGGTTGCCAAGCGGGATTGGTTATTACTGCTTCCCACAACCCTAAGGAATA
Source organism: uncultured Cytophagales bacterium (assembly GCA_964626405.1). Classification (GTDB taxonomy): domain Bacteria; phylum Bacteroidota; class Bacteroidia; order Cytophagales; family Spirosomataceae; genus CAZVFE01. Next base: position 15,663 of record CAZVFE010000032.1, read on the forward strand.
TAACGGATATAAGGCCTATTGGGAAGATGGGTCGCAAGTTGTTGCGCCGCATGATAAAAATATTGTAGCCGAGGTAAATGCTATTGCATCCGCAGATCAAATTAAATTTGAAGGTGATCCTTCAAAAATTCAAATTTTAGATGAATCAATAGATAAAGCTTATTTAGAAACGATTAATTTAAATTCTCGCCAGCCAAATGTCATTAAAGCACAAAAAGATTTAAAAATTGTTTTCTCACCAATTCACGGAACAGGTATTACCTTAGTCCCGGATGCTCTTAAGAATTTAGGCTTTGAAAATGTAATTTTAGTTGACGAGCAAATTGAACCGAATGGAAATTTTCCAACGGTTATATATCCAAATCCCGAGGAAAAAGAGGCTATGACCTTGGCTTTAAAAAAGGCGAAGGAAATAGATGCAGATTTGGTTATTGCTACTGACCCTGATGCAGACCGTGTTGGAGCTGCGGTGAAAAATCCTGCAGGGGAATGGGAGTTGCTAAATGGCAATCAAATGGCAAGTTTGATATTGTATTATCTTTTAAATATCGACTCTGAATTAGGAAATCTTAAAGGGAATGAATTTGTTGCAAAAACGATTGTAACAACAGATTTAATTGATAAAATGTGCCTTTCAAAAGGTATTCCTTGCTATAATACCTTAACTGGATTTAAATTTATCGCTCAAGTAATTAGAGAATTAGAAGGAAAGGAAAAATTCATTGCAGGTGGAGAGGAATCTTATGGCTATTTAATAGGCGATGCGGTTAGAGATAAAGACGCTGTTGCATCCTGTGCAATGATAGCTGAATTAACAGCGAATGCCAAAAATAATGGAAAATCCCTTTTTGATTATTTAGCTGAAATGTATCAAACTTATGGATTCTATTATGAAGGATTGATTTCACTAACAAAAAAAGGAAAATCAGGTGCAGAAGAAATAAAATTGATGATGGAAAACCTAAGATCTAACGTTCCTGCTTCAGTTGCTGGATCAAGACCTGTTAAGGTTTTAGATTATGAAAATCTTGTGTCAATCAATTTAGAAAATGGGAATAAAACTCCCATTCAAACAGGCTTGGGAATTGAAAAATCCAATGTTATTCAATTATTTTTGGAAGATGGGACAAAGGTTTCCGCAAGACCCTCTGGTACAGAACCAAAAATAAAGTTCTATGTTTCTGTAAATGAAAAATTGAACAATAAAGAAGACTTCTTCAAAGTATATGATTCTCTAAAAGAAAAAGTAAAAACTATTCAAATTGACTTAGGATTGATATAAAATACCGATTAAGTAACCACTACCCCAATTTAAATTCTGATGTAAAATGAAAAGTAATATCAGGATTATTTTCC
>CAZVFE010000033.1:0-16991 GCA_964626405.1 uncultured Cytophagales bacterium
TAGAGCAATACACTTTTAATGTATGGGTCCTGGGTTCGAATCCCAGCGGGATCACCAAAAACCTCTTAAATTTTTAAGAGGTTTTTTTTTGCATATTTAAATTTGCGAAGAAACTGAACTCAATATTATTAAATAAAACGCGAAAAATCCAGCAGTTCCAATAAGAGCATTCCCACCAGATTTTGCTTTTGCCCCCTTGGCATATCCTAATAAATAATCTGAATCATCAATAATAAGAATTTTTTAATTTAAATTTTTTATTTTTAAAAATAAATTGAACCAAAGACTATGTCCCTCGTAACCATTGTAATGGCCACTTATAATTGTCAGGAATTTCTTGACGAACAAATTCAATCACTTGTAAATCAGGATTTTAATGACTTGGAATTTGTTTTTGTGGATGACCATTCCACTGATTCCTCCTACAGTATCTTAAAAAAATATGCCGAAAATGATTCCCGCATAAAAGTCTTCCAGAATCCGAAAAATTTAGGAATAAACAAAACCTTTGAATTCGGTATCCAACAAGCAAAAGGAGATTTTATTGCCCTATCCGACCAAGATGACGTTTGGGAATTGAATAAAATTAGCCTACTCATGAATTCTATTGGTTCTTCCTCTCTTATTTACTCAGATTCCCAATTAATTGACGCCCAAGGATTTAAATTAACGCTATATTCCCAACATAATTTTCTTTGCGATTATCCTTCTCCCCTCTTTTATACCTTTGGGACAAAAGCCATGGGACATGCCATGCTTTTTAAAAAAGAAATACTTTCAATTGCTCTCCCTTTTCCTGAATTTTTAGGACATGATTTTTCAATCGGTTTTGCCGCAGCTTGTATGAATGGCGTAAAATATTTTCCAAATCCTTTGGTTCAGTATCGCCAACATGCTAATAATGCGGTCTCAGCAAATCTCTCAAAAGCAAAAAAAAACCGTCCTTCCAAGGCAATTAAAAAAAATAATATCATAAAAAGAATCCAATTCCTCGCTGATCGTTGTCCAAATCCTACTGAAAAATCCATTTTTAATCTTTTATTGAATTCCTATTCAGAGGGCTCGATAAAAGCCCGATTACTACGATTTAATATTGTTTATAAACATCGTAATTCAATGCTGGCCTATAAAGGAAAATCTAAGTTTGGAAAAATTTTATATCCGTTTAAACTTTTAATTTCCATATATTAAGAAAACTTTCATTAAATTATGAAGTTTATTAATTATTATGAAAAAAATTATTCAATCAATCTTAATCCTAAGTTTAGGTTTTTCAGTTTTAGCTCAAAATCCAGAGATTAATCCAGATAATATTCAGATCGCCAGAGATTCCTATGGTATACCTCATATATTTGCTCCTACCGATCCTGAGGTAGCTTATGGTCTGGCCTGGGCCCATGCCGAAGATGATTTCCAAACAATACAAACTCTTTTACTTACCGGTAAAGGAAAATTAGGTACTTATCTTGGAAAAAAAGGTGCTCCTGTAGATTATGTATCCGGACTTTTAAACACCAAAAAAGTAGTTTTAGAACAAATAAATTCCCTTGACCCTAAATTCATTTCCCTAATAAAGGGTTATTTAATGGGACTGGAAGATTACGCAAAGGCCCATCCGAAAGAAGTACTGAATAAACATGTCTTTCCCGTTTCAGTTGAAGATTATCTTTCTACCACCGTATTTTCCATTGCTGTTTTTAGCGGTGTAGAACGGACTCTCCCCCAAATTTTAAATGGTTCAATCACTAAACTGCCTGGTTTTACTGGAGAAGGATCTAATTCTTTTGCTGTTTCCGCCAAAAAATCCGCAAGTGGTGAACCCATGTTGGTTATCAACGCCCATCAACCTATTGAAGGTCCTACTGCTTTTTATGAGGCACATTTACAATCAGAGGAAGGTTGGAATATCCTTGGTGGCCTTTTCCCTGGCGCTCCTCTGATCTTTCATGGTGTTACTCCTAACTTAGCTTGGGCCCATACGGTGAATTTTCAAGATAAAATCGATGTCTATCAGTTAAAAATAGATAAAAACCACCCAAATCAATATCTAGTGGATGGAGAATGGCTGCCTTTGAATTCATTCAAAGTAAAATTAAAAATTAAAGGCCTACCCTTTTCAATTTCTAAAAAAGCTTGGAATTCAATTTATGGTCCAACTGTAAAAGATCCGAATGGGAATTTCTTTTCTCTAAGATTACCTGCTTTAATGGATGCAGGAGCCTTGCAACAATGGTATGCCATGAACCGCTCTACTAATTTTAAGGAATTTAAAAAAGCCCTGGAACAAAACCATTTGGCCATGTTTAATATCCTTTATGCAGATAAAGAAGATAATATTTTTTATGTATCCAATGGTAAAATGCCTTATCGAAATCCAAATCCTAATTACCATTGGTCTTCTACCCTTCCTGGTGATACGAAAGAAACACTTTGGACTGAATTCAAACCATTTTCAGCCCTTCCCCAATATCTAAATCCTTCATCAGGTTATTTATTCAATACAAATCATTCTCCTTTTTTAGCTACTTCGACAAAAGATAATTTAAATAAGGATTTATTCGATAAAAATGATGGCTATGAAACCTATCATAATAACCGCTCTCAAAGAGCAAAAGATTTAATTGAACAGTTGGAAAAAATTTCTTTAGAAGATTTGAAAAGAATCAAATTTGATCGACAATTACCCGAAAAAATACTTTATCCTTACGGCCATGATGCATCAATTTTATTCGAATTAAATTCTGAAAAATATCCTCAATATGCTCAAATTATTAATGAATTGAAGAATTGGGATCATTTGGCCTCTGCAGATAGTAAAGCTGCCTTATATTATAACATGGCTTATTATTTAGTACCCAAATTAAATACATCTAAGGATAAAGGTCCCTTGATAGAAAAAGATGCCATTGAGGTTATTAAAAATATTCACGATGAATTATTGAAAAATTTTGGGACAATTAATTTGACCTTAGGACAATATCAACGCTTAGTTCGAGGGAAGGAAGATTGGCCACAAGCCGGAATGCCCGATGTTTTGGCGGCAGTGATGTCTCAGCCTTGGAAAGATGGAAAAAGACGAATGAATAGCGGTGATGCCTATATTGGTTTTGTGAAATTTCCTAAAGACGGCGGCTTGCCCTTAATTGAAACCGTTAATACCTTCGGCGCTTCCTCTCATCCAGATTCCCCCCATTTTGCTGATCAAAGAGCCTTGTATCAAGCCCAAAAGACCAAAAAAATGACTTTAAATAAAGAGGAAGTATTAAAAAATGCCAAAAGGATTTATCATCCAAAATAAATCCTTTTGTCTTATCATTATTAATCTAATTTTATTCAATATCAATCAATTGTATTTTTTCTTGTAAAAATTGTTATATTTTTGTTTAAATACGATTGATAATGAAAAAACTACTTTTATTTTTATTTTTAGGCTCTAATGTTTTTGGACAAATTCAATTTATCGAGCAGAAAAATGGTCCGAAATTGAGTTATTCCAGCTCTTCGGGAGTCAATATCCTTCAAATTGATGGTTATCAGTTTAAGGATTTAAACAAAAATTCCCAATTAGATCCTTATGAAGATTGGCGTCTTTCTGTTTCAGAGAGGGCAAAAGATTTGGCATCTAAAATGTCTGCTGAACAAATTGCGGGCTTAATGCTTTATTCCGCCCATCAATCTATTCCTGCCCGTCCGGGTGGATATTTTGCTGGTACCTATGGCGGAAAGCCATTTGACCCAGCTACCATGGAAAATTATTTACTAACCGACCAACAAAAGAAATTTTTGTCGGAAGATAATCTAAGACATGTTTTAGTTACTACGGTAAGTTCTCCTACAGACGCTGCGATTTGGTCGAATAATATTCAATCTTTTTGTGAATCAGTTGGTTTAGGAATTCCTGCCAATAATTCATCAGATCCTCGTCATGGTACCCAAGCCCGTGCTGAATTTAATGCTGCAGCGGGTGGTTTAATTTCCATGTGGCCAAGTTCTTTGGGGTTGGCTGCTAGTTTTGAGCCTTCTTTGGTGAAAGAATTCGGTAATATTGCCGCAAAAGAATACCGTGCTTTAGGTATTACTACGGCCCTTTCCCCTCAAATAGATATTGCAACGGAACCAAGATGGAACCGTTTTGATGGAACTTTTGGAGAAAATTCTACTATGGCAGCAAAATTTGCAAGAGCCTATGTAGATGGTTTTCAAGGTGAAAACTGGGGTTTAAACTCGGTAAATGCCATGGTAAAACATTGGCCTGGAGGAGGAGCTGGAGAGTCTGGTAGAGATGCCCATTATGGGATAGGCAAATTCGCGGTATATCCGGGAAATAATTTTGATGAACACATGATTCCTTTTTTAGAAGGTGCCTTTAAATTAGACGGCAAAACTAAAATGGCTTCAGCTGTAATGCCCTATTATACCATTTCCCTTGGTCAAGATAAAAAGTATGGAGAGAATGTGGGAAATGGCTATAGCCAATATATTTTAACAGATTTATTGAGAAAAAAATACGGATATAATGGGGTCATTTGTACGGATTGGTTAGTGGTAGCTCCTCATCGGGAAATTGATAATTTCATCAATGGGAAACCTTGGGGTATTGAAAACCTAAATTTAGTAGAATTACATCTTAAAGCCCTAATGGCTGGTGTGGATCAATATGGAGGGAATAATGATAAAACCCCTGTTTTAGCTGCATTTGATCTAGGAGCTGAAAAAATTGGTCAAGAGGCCATGAGAAAAAGGATTGAAGAATCTGCAGTACGACTATTAACCAATATTTTCCAAGTTGGACTATTTGAAAACCCTTATTTAGATATTGAAAAAACAAAGGAGATTGTAGGAAATCCAGATTTTATGCAAAAAGGATTTGAAGCACAATTGAAATCCATTCTTATGTTAAAAAATAAAAATCACCTTTTACCACTGAAAAAATCAACTAAAATTTATGTTCCAAGACGATATGTCCCAGCATCCCGACATTTCCTTGGGTTCCCTATTCCAGAATCGAATGAATATCCGATTAATATTGATTTAGTATCAAAATACTTTACCGTAGTGGAAAATCCACAGGAAGCAGATATTGCCCTAGTATGTATTGAATCTCCAAAATCCGGAATAGGTTATGATAAAAAAGATGTTGAAAATGGAGGAAATGGTTATTTCCCATTATCCCTTCAATATGGTAAATATACTGCAGATAAGGCAAGAGAGGTTTCTATAGGAGGTGGAGATCCACTTGAAAAGACTTCCAATCGTTCTTATAAAGGAAAATCTATTACAGCCTCTAATACGCATGATTTAGAATTGGTTTTATCTACCAAGGAGAAAATGGGTAATAAGCCAGTGATTGTTTCTGTTCTTACCTCAAACCCTTTTGTGGTAAATGAATTTGAATCAAAAGTTGATGCGATTTTCTTGAACTTCGCTGTTCAGGATCAAGCTTTATTGGATGTAATTTCAGGTAAGTTCAACCCAATTGCAAAATTACCAATGCAAATGCCAGCTTCTATGGATGAAGTAGAAATGCAATTGGAAGATGTACCAAATGATATGAAACCCCATATTGATTCTGAAGGGAATTCTTATGATTATGGTTTCGGATTAACTTATTAAACCAAAAAACAAATAAAATTAAAATGGCTAAAAACCCACATTTTATTTCCCAAATGGCCCATGTGGAATTATTGAGTACCAATTTGGAAGAAACTGTTAAATTTTATGATGAAGTAGTTGGTTTAGATATCACTGCTAGAGATGAAAATTCCGTTTATTTACGTGCTTGGGGAGATTATTTCCTATATACCTTAAAAATTACCCAATCAGATAAACAAGGTTTAGGCCTTATCGGATGGCGCGCAGATAGTCTGGAAGCCTTGGAAGAATGCGTGGAGCATTTAGAAAATCTTGGGGTTGGCCTTGGCTGGGTGGAAGCGGATAAAGGTAGAGGGAAAGCTTACCAATTTCAATCTCCAGACGGACATAAACATGAAATATTTTGGGATGTAACCTGGCTAAGAGAATCAGGAGAAAGAGCAAGTATTTATGTAGACAGATATTCGTCTAATAGACGCAGAGGTGCGAATCCTAGAAGATTGGATCATTTTACCTATTTGGTTGCTATTGGTATTTATGCCAAAGAAAAAGCCTTTTGGAAATCTATGGGTTTAAAAAACCCGGATGAGGTTCGTTTTGATGATGAAAAGCCGCCAATTGGAGGTTTATTTACCTCTGGAAACCTTTCTCATGATATCGCTATATTTTCTGACCCGAATATTCAACCAGGAGCAGCTTTGGGTAATCATATTTGCTTTAATGTGGATTCAAGAGAAGAAGTTTTATTGGCCTTGGATTGGTTTAATGAGAAAGGATATACCTCTTATTGGGGGGCACCTACCAGACATAAAGCCGATGAAGGTTTCTTTTTCTATATCATGGAACCTCATACAGGAATCCTACTAGAATATTATGCATGTGCACGATTAATTTTTGCTCCAGACCACGGGCCGGATATTCATTATTTAAAAGATAATCCGAATGATGCATGGGGACAAACCAATCCTTTTAAAGTAGCGGCGGATTCAGGAGCTGCAGGTGGTATTAAACCTGTAGATATTCCTGGAAAATAAAATATTAATTTAGAAAAAAAGACTATGTGGCATTTTTATCCTGGGCAATACATGCCCTCTTATCAATTAAATAGAGCCTTAACACAAGCGCATTACGGCGGAGGAGAATTTGCAGAATGTTTGGAAGTAGCCGGACAAATCATTCCCGGAGACAGAGAATCTTTTCATAATGCTTGGGCAAAAATGGGAAATAGGGTTTTTGATTTAGCAGAGAACTTTGCAGCAAAAAAGCAGGATGTTTCAGCAAGAAGATCCTATTTAAGAGCTTTTAATTATTTAAGAACCTCGGAATTTTTTCTTACGCTACATGATGAGCGTAAGCTTCCGTATTATAATAAATGCAGAGAGGCCTTTAAAAAAGCCATTGAACGCTTTGATCAGCCCGTTAGACAAGTGGAAATCCCATTTGAGGGTTCTTTTATGCCTGCCTTCGTTTTCGCTCCTGTAGGAGTTAAAAATCCACCTATGATGATCATGTTTGGTGGTCTTGATTCACTTGCCGAAGAATTATATTTCGGGATTGGTCAGCATTTAAACGAAAGAGGAATCGCCCTCATGGCAGTGGATGGTCCGGGACAGGGTTATACCCTAAGAAATAATCATATTCATTCAAGACATGATTACAATGTAGCAGGTACAGCGGTTTTAGATTGGAGTATTGAAAACCTAGCTGATATGGTGGATGTGAATCGAATTGGTGTTGGCGCCGTATCAATGGGAGGATATATGGCTGCGCGATGTGCTGCATTTGAACCAAGATTCAAAGTATGTATGATTTTTGGGGCTGTCTGGTCGTATTATGATGTATGGGCAAGTAGACCAGATAACCATCCTTTGGCTGATATCGTTCAACATATTGTTGATGCCAAATCGATGGCTGAGGCAAGAGAAAAATTAAAAGGTTTTACCTTAGAAGGCGTTGCTGATAAAATTCAATGTCCTACCTATATCTTACACGGAGAGGATGATCGCCAGAATGTGGTAGAACATGCCTATAAACTGCAAAAAGCCTTAACTTGTGAGCATAAAATGGAAATTATTCCAGCAGATGAAACGGGTTCCGCGCATTGTCAGATTGATGATTTTACGAAAACCTTCAATATGTTTGACTGGATTGCTAGTAAATTGTAATAAATATGATTACACAAATTAAAAAAGGTATTACCTATTCTGAAAGTGCGGAGGCAGATGCTAAGGTTCGCTCTTTAGTAGAAGAAATGATGGCGAATATTAGCCAAAATGGGGATAAGGCTGTAAGAGAATATTCCGAAAAATTGGATAAATGGTCTCCTAAGTCCTTTAAATTAAGCAATCAGGAGATAAAGGAAATAATTGATGGATTACCTCAACAAGTGATTGAGGATATTCAATTTGCGCAAAAGCAGATTCGAAATTTCGCTGAAAAGCAAAAAGCTTGTTTAGTGGATTTGGAGGTAGAAACCTTGCCAGGAGTTATTCTTGGACATAAAAATATCCCTGTGAATTCAGTTGGATGTTATGTGCCAGGAGGAAGATACCCGATGGTAGCTTCTGCTCATATGTCCGTATTAACGGCCAAAGTGGCTGGAGTAAAACGGGTGATTGCCTGCACCCCTCCTATCAATGGAGAAATTCCTGCAGCTACGGTGGCAGCGATGTCGATGGCCGGAGCAGATGAAATTTATATTTTAGGTGGCGTACAGGCTATTGGTATGATGGCCATGGGTACAGAATCCGTTCAGGCGGTGGATATGCTGGTAGGTCCGGGAAATGCCTATGTGGCGGAGGCTAAACGACAATTATTCGGGAAAGTAGGAATTGATTTATTCGCAGGACCAACTGAAACCTTAATCATTGCCGATCATAGTTCGGACGTTGAAATCTGTGCAACGGATTTATTAGGTCAGGCCGAACATGGTCCAACTTCTCCAGCAATTTTATTAACCACTAGCAAGGAGATTGCAGAGGGAATTGAAGAAGAAATTCAAAAACAATTAAAAGTCTTACCAACAGCCGATGTGGCTTCTGTTTCATGGAGAGATTACGGACAAGTTATCCTTTGCGATACGGTGGAGGAAATGGTGGCGGAGGCGGATCGGATTGCCTCAGAACATGTACAGGTAATGACAGAAAACCCGCGTTATTTCTTGGAAAATATGTCGAACTACGGAGCCTTATTTTTAGGAGATAAAACGAATGTGGCTTATGGGGATAAGGTAATTGGAACGAATCATACTTTGCCAACGAAGGAGGCAGCGCGGTATACAGGAGGATTGTGGGTAGGTAAATTCATGAAAACATGTACTTATCAGGAAGTAAAAACCGCGGAAGCAAGTGCTATGATAGGAGAATATTGTTCTCGATTATGTGAAATTGAGAATTTTTCAGGACATAAAGCGCAAGCTGATATTCGGGTGGCAAGATTTGGAAAAAAATAAATTTAAATACGATGAAATTAGTTCGTTTCGAAGATCCTCAAAAAAATATTAGAATTGGTTGGATGGTAGATCAAGGTGTAGTGGATATGCAATTGGCAAGTGATAAACTTCCAGGGGATATGCTTACATTTATTGATTATCATGAAGAATATTTTAGCATTATTCATGGCTTAGGAAAGGTGGAGGCCCATTATTCAATGGAAGAAATTCAATTGAAAGCTCCCCTACCGAATCCTCGGAGCTTTAGAGATTATATTGGCTTTGAAATGCACATGCAAAATGCGTCGAGATCCTTTGGGCATCATGTAGGACCGGTTTGGTATGATATGCCAATATTTTATTTTACGAATCACCAAGCCATTTATGGCCCAGATGATCTGATTAAAAGACCATTGAAAGAAACAAAAATGGATTTGGAATTGGAGATGGCCTGTATTGTGGGAAAAAGAGGTAAGAATATCAAGGCAGAAAATGCTAAGGATTATATATTTGGATATACGGTATTCAATGATTGGACGGCCAGAGCGATTCAGAAAGTGGAGATGTCCGGACCGCCATTGGGGCCTCAGAAAGGAAAAGACTTTGCCAATGCCATTGGTCCATGTATTGTAACAGCAGATGAAATGGAGCAATATAGAGCGAAATTTGATCCTACGGTCTTCAAGGAACCTATTCGCGTGCCAGATATTCAATTGGATCGATTTAATGTTAGGATGCAAGCCAGAATCAATGGAAAAACCATTTGTGATGGCAACTATAATACGGTTTATTTTACTTTTGATCAGCAATTGGAAAGAGCCTCTGAAAACGATGTAGAGGTATTTCCAGGGGATATATTAGGCTCAGGAACCTTGGGTTGGGGAAGTTTAATTGAAAATAATTTTTCTATCCATAGACCCATTGAACCAGGTGATGAAGTAGAATTAGAAATTGAAGGAATAGGAATATTGAGGAATAAAGTGATTTAAGAGGTTTTATTTTAAAATTAAAACAAGATGGATCAACCTATAAGAAGAATTGTTACAGGTCATAATGATGAAGGAAAAGCCATCATTCGTTCTGATGAACAATTTTATACCGAAATAATATCCTCTGAAGATGCAAAAATGGCTACAATATGGACAAGCCAGACAGTTCCTGCAGATTGCAATGATGAAATGGATGGAAGATTAAGAGAGGTTGGAACGACGCTTAAAGGAGGCTCAGTAATTCGTATTGTGGATATGCTCCCATCTGCAAATTCCCCATTTCATCGGACATCCAGTATAGATTATGGGATTATTTTGAAAGGAAATATTGAATTGATTTTAGAGAATGGAGAAAAAACAATAGCTGGACCAGGAGATATCATTATTCAAAGAGGAACGATGCATCAATGGAGAAATCCTAGCTCAACGGAGGTTTGTCGGATTGTATTTGTTTTAATAGAGGCTAAAGCTTTTGTATTTGACGGAAAGGAATTACCAGAAGAAATGATACATTAATATGGAAAATAGATTTCAAAATAAAGTTGTCATTATTACTGGTGCCGCCTCAGGAATTGGCCAAGCTACTGCCATTAAATTTGCACAAGAAGGAGCAAAAATAGTTCTTTCCGATATTTCTGACCTAAATACTACTATAGAAAAAATAAAAAATATCAATTCTTCTATTGAATTTATTGGAATAAAAACAGACATTTCCAAAAGAGATGAAGTCTTGAATATATTGAAAAAAACGATTAATACCTTTGGGAAATTGGATTTAGCTGTAAATTGTGCAGGAATAGCAGGAAAGTTTTCCATGCCAATTCACGCCTATCCTGAGGAAGAATGGATTAAACAAATTCAGGTAAATTTATTGGGTACATATTATTGTGTAAAGTATCAAATAGAAACAATGTTAAAGAATGGAGGGGGAAATATCGTTTGTATTAGTTCAGCGGCAGGCTTAGTTGGTCAGCCAGAAAATTCTGCCTATTCAGCATCCAAGCATGGAGTAAATGGAATTGTGAAATCAGCAGCAATTGAATATGCAACCCAAAACATCCGAATCAATGCAATTTGTCCTACCGCAATTGAAACCCCGATGATTATGCATGGAAGAAGAAATTTAGCTGAGAATCCTCTGGCCTTGGAAGCTGCCAAAAATCATCAAAGAATGAAAAGAATGGGCCAACCCGAAGAAATAGCAGATATTGCTTTATGGATGTGCTCTGATGAATCTTCCTTTATTACCGGTACGTGTTTGGCTGCAGACGGTGGTGCATTTGCATAGGAAATTATTCGTTGATACAAATTTTTTTCTTTAAATTAGAATTACTTTAAACCTATAAAAATGTTAATAAATAATTCAAATCAAAAAGCTGGATTATGGCAGGCGATTGCTGTAATTCTTTTGAATCAATTGCCCATGATGGCAATTGTTGCATTGATGCCTGCTCTCCCTGAAATGATTAGTCACTTTAAGGATGTTGAAAATAAAGAACTATTAGTTCCTATGATTTTAACAGCCCCAGGTATTTGTATCGCCCTAATTTCTCCCTTGGCAGGTACTCTAGTCGATAAATTCGGACGAAGAAAATTATTAATCATTTTTACGTTTTTATATGCTATTGGAGGAATTTTACCCTTTTTCCTAAATAGTTTTAATTCAGTTATTACTGGTAGATTGATTTTAGGTATTGGTGAAACCTTTGTATTAGTAATTGGCAATACCTTAATTGGAGATTATTTTCATCAAAAAGATCGTTCAAAATGGCTTATGATTCAAGGTTTTTTTGGTTCAATTGCAGCCTCACTCCTATTAGCTTTAAGTGGTTTTTTAACCAATCAAGGATGGAATTATCCCTTTTTAGTTTACGGTATTTGTTTTATAATAGGTCTTTTTGTTATCTTTTTTATTTTTGAGCCTCAGGAAAAATTCAAATCTGAAATTGATGAAATTTCTAGTGGAGAAAAATTTCCTCTTTCAGCTGCAATCAGTGTATTTATCTATACTCTAGGATTTTCCTTAATTTATTTTGTCTATACAATTCATTTTTCAAGAGCCCTAAATGGAATGGGGATTACGGATAATATTCAAATCGGAAACTTAAGCGCAATCGCTTCAACAGCAGTTCCCGTCGGAGCCCTAATTTTTAAACTTGTATCAAAATATGCCCCTTGGAAACAAATGGCTTTAATATTTTTATTATTTTCCATTGGTTTAATAGGAATAGGTTTGTCAAAAGATCCTACCACTGCAGTAATCGTCGGCTGGATTCAGCAATTAGGTTGCGGAATGACTATTCCTGTTTTAATTGCTTGGGGACTTAATAGATTTCCGGTTCAATACAGGGGAAGAGGAATGGGTTTTTGGACATCTGCTTTTTTCCTTGGACAATTTCTAAATCCTGCATTTGTTTCTCTTTTTTCAAGCTTTTCTGGGGGGATTTTAGAAACTTTTCAACTTGTAGGGATTCTATGTGGATTTATTTTTTTAGGAATTGTCACATTTTCATTATTTATTAAAAAAACTGTTTAAAATGGGTCCACTTGATCAATATGTAATAGATGAAAATGCATTGAAATCCAAATTAAATGCTTTTGAATTATCCTTTCAATCTCATTGGTATCGATCGCTCCCACTGTCTTGTATGGATTTTTCATTAAAATTAAATGGAGAAATATTAGAACCTGAAAAATTTAAAATAAAACTCAATCAAAAAGAATTTTTTTATTCTGAAATGATCATTCAACAAAATGAGTGGTTATTTATTTTAGATAAGGCCAAGATTGAATATCCATTAGCATTGGAAAAAGGTAAAACTTATGATATCGAATTTAAATTGGATTTACATATCCCATATATTTTAGTTGGCCCACAATCTACCCCACTATTAGCTAGTTCTATTATCAAAAAAAATCTAATCTGTAAATAAAATTCTTAAATGATTCAATTAGCAACATCACTATTTTCTTTCGCCTATGAATGGAATTCAGGCAATTATTCTCTTGAAGATGTAATTGCAGAATGTAGAAAAAGAAATTTAGGGACCGGATTAGAAATAATAGGATTTCAATCACTTAGAAATTTTCCCTTTATTTCAAAGGAGACAATTTCAGAACTTAGATCCCTTTTGGAAAAATACGAATTTCTTCCAATTGCCCTGGATGCGAATACAGATATTGGAATTAAAAGAACTTCCAAACTTTCTATTGATGAGACAGTCGAATATTTGAAGCCCCAATTAATTGCTGCAGAATCACTAGGTTTTTCTATCGTAAGGGTTCAAACAACCGCTCCTGCTGAAGTCTATCAAAAATTAGTCCCCTTTGCGGAAAAATTGAAGATAAAAATGGGAATAGAATTGCATACTCCCTACAGCGTTGATCACCCATCGGTTCAATCTATGATTAGAATGTTTGAAAACTTAACTACAGAGTCTTTAGGTTTTATTCCTGATATGGGTACCTCCATGAGAGAAATTCCTCATGCTTTATTAAATAGTTTTAAATCGGCAGGTGTTTCAGATGAAATGATTCATATCACCAAAACCATCTGGCATAAGGATATTCCTACCCCTCAAAAATTTGGGGAATTGGCTGAATCCATCCTGCCTTTGGGTGCAAGTCCTGCTCAATTAGGAAGATTAAATATGGCCTTTTCCATGAATGGTCGACAAAAAATAGAGGATTGGAAGGAAATAATGCCTTGGACAATCCACCTACATGGTAAATTTTATGGCATAGATCATAATGGACAAGAACCTTCGATTGATTATCCTAAAATATTTGAAGTTTTTAATCAAGAAGGATATTCAGGATATATTTCCTCAGAATATGAGGGTTCTGCGTTTACGGATGAATTCAATGCCTTTGATATGGTTGAAAAACAACATGAATTATTTAAAAATTTAAATGCAAAATATGGAAAAATTTGATGCAATTATAGTGGGTTCTGGAGCAACAGGTGGATTTGCAGCAAAAGAATTAGCTGAAGGTGGTCTAAAAACAATTGTTTTAGAGGCGGGTCCTTTTCTTAAGGAGGCTGATTTTCAAAAAGCAAGCGGTGCTTTTAGTAGTATTGGTTCTGTCTCTAGAATTAAGGCTGGCTTAAAGGGTTACCATAAACAAGCCAGAGCATCCTTCTTTTCCCCTGATAAAGCATTTTTATCCGTTAATGATTTTGATCATCCTTATACCTCATCGGATAGCTATTTTTTATTTTTAAGAGGAAAAAATGTAGGTGGAAGATTTTTAGCCTGGGGGAGAGTGGCCCTAAGAATGTCTGATTATGCATTTAAAATGAAAACAAACGAAGGTGTTGGTGAAGATTGGCCTATTAACTATTCCGATTTAAAACCTTATTATGAAAAAGTAGAAGATTTTTTAGGAATTATTGGTGCCGAGGATAATATCGATTTTGTTCCTAATGGAAACTATATTAAAAAAGCTGGTTTAAGTACTCTTGAAAAAGATTTTAAAAATACAATTGAATCCAAATGGCCGGACCGAAAAGTTATGCCATGGAGATATGTTAAAAAAGAGGCTACCCCAGAAGATGAAAATCATTGTAGAATCTCTAGTACCTTAAAAGCCGGGCTAGATACAGGAAATTTAGAAATTAGAGCGAATTCAATTGTTTCAAAGATTATCACCGATAATTCAGGTAAAGCCATCGGTGTGGAATATATTCATGCTGTAACAAAAGAAAAATACCAAATCTATTCTGAAATTATCATTTCTTGCGCTTCCACCGTAGAATCAATTCGTCTTTTATTAAATTCAAAATCACCCCAACATCCAAATGGACTAGGAAATTCTTCAGGTTTATTGGGAAAATATTTCATGGATCAAGTTCCTTCATGGATTTTCGGATCGGTTCCAGGAAAATTTGGTGGTGAATTAGTGGATGCAGATAATCCAAAAGATAATCATGGTGGAATATATATTCCTCGTTTTTATAATCTAAAAGATAAAAATAAATTAAATTTTAAAGGAGGTTTTAATATCCAAGGTTTAATTGGAAGACCCATGGTGCCCTCTAATATGGAATCTGTTTTTGGTATGATGGGACATGGGGAAATGCTTCCTTACAAGGAAAACTACGTTTCCCTTCATCCTAGAAAAAAAGATAAATGGGGAATTCCAATTCCCAATATCCATATCAGAATGTATGAAAATGAAATAAATTTATTAAAAACTCAAGTTAAAACTCAAAAAGAATTAATAAAAGAAGCGGGTTTTAAGGTAGATTTTGCAATTAGCCCCTTGGGAATTTCCAAAGAATACCCCTTACTTCCTCATGCACCTTGGTATGAAAGATTATTATTTAAATTGAATTATAAAAAATCTGTCGCTCTTGGAGCATCTATTCATGAATGTGGCGGAGCTAAAATGGGTAAAGACCCCCAAAATTCTGTATTAAATTCAAATAATCAAGTTTGGGATTCACCCAATGTTTTCGTCACAGATAGTAGTTGCTTCCCAACAAATGGCTCTTGTGGTCCTACTTTAACCACAATGGCCTTGACGGTTAGAGCTTGCGATTATATTAAATCAAATTTCAATTTCAGTAGAAAAATTTCGTAAAGCTGGAAAAGGTAAATAGCCAATTCTCAAAACCATCTGAAGGTTTAATTGATGTTTACCTTTTTTTATTCCGTCCGGACAATCAACTTTGATTTTTGAAATTTCTCCAAATTCCCATCTTTCAATGGTTTCCATTTCCCTGTTCGATAGGGAATAATCCTTATTTCTGACATTTAATGTAATATTTTCTAATGGAAATTCATTTCCATCAATATTAATTTTGATTATTTCTACCATCGATAAGGGAATTCCTCGGTAATAAGGGAGTTTTGAATTAAATTCAAAACTCTTTACTTCATTATCTACAATTTCTGATGAAATACTTTTTTCATCAATCATATATCTTTCAAACATAATTATCCTATTAAACTTTCTAACATTTTTTGATGTCTCCTTACTTGCTCTACTGAATCAACTTCATAAATATCATGAATATGGCGGTTTCCTTCATATTCCGAACTTAAATAACCCTTATAATTTCCCTTCTTAAATACCTCTACTATCTGCTCATAAGGAATACTGTATTCCGTATAATCTTCTTGCATTTCATAAAATTTAGCATGAACATGAATTATATGATCCATATAAGGTAATAAGGATAAAGGATTTACATAGATATTATGCCTACTCAATTCTGCAGTTGCTAGGTCTATTCTATTATTCGTCATTTGGGCCACCTTGGCAATGATATATTCCGCCATCACCCCTTTTTCATGCTCCTCCGCAACATAATCAGCAATTTTTTGATCCGCCCCCTTACGAACCATATTTTCTAATTGTATCCTTGGCAACCTTTTGGTAAATGCCCCTAAATCTGGGATAAAACCAAAATGTTTGGTATTCGTCTTCAACATTATTTCATAATGCCTTGCCATCCAGGCAGAATTTATATGCCATGGTGAATGTACCTCGATTCCAAGCTTAATATTCATGTCTTCCGCATAAGGTATTACCTTCTCTATTATTTCTGGAGGTACATTTACTATCACTCGAATAAATTTAAATCCTAAGGCTTTTGCAAAATCAATTTCTTTTTTAAAAGATTCAATTGACTCCTTTTCAGTATAATAATGCCCTTTAATTTTAGTAAAATCCAAAAACATATCATGACAAGTTGGTTCAACTCCGTATTTTTCCATCCATTCAAACCATTGTTTTTGGAATTTTTCGGATGGAATTTTAGGACAACCAGGAATCGATTGTTCTCCCACAATTTCTATTCCTTTGGCACCTGTTTTTGCTGTTTGATAAATACAATCCTCTAAGTTCATTTTTCCATGAAATACCTCTTCCTGGAAACTATATAAACTTACTCCTCTTTTTATTTCTGAATTAGTTTCTAACCCCATTATTTTCTTTTTTATAAATACTTACTAAAATCAATCCCACTACCG
>CAZVFE010000034.1:0-16979 GCA_964626405.1 uncultured Cytophagales bacterium
AAGAAAAATCTGTATCAAATAAGAAATACCTGTAATTTGGCTAAACGGGAATTATTTTTGAGAGGGATTCCTGCGAATTTTTCATGAATTAAAAATCCTTTTTCCTCAAAAATACTTGTATTAAAATGGAAATTGTTTAGTGGAAATTCAGAAAAATAAATCGACCAAATCGAAAAATCAGTATACTGAATAATCTGGTCCGAATCCATTTTAGCATCTAAAAATGTATATTTACAACATCCGGAATTATCTAAACTTGATGGAGAATTAGAGGAGTTTGCATCTAATTCAACACCACAGCAATAGGTCGTTGAACCAAGATTAATTTCCTTTTCCCCAGTAATTAGGCAGTTTGTAAGGGTAAATGAAAAGCCCGTTTGGATAGTTAATACCCAAAACATTAAAGTGATTGACAAGCTCTTTTTCAAAAACTGCATACTCAAAATTATCAATTATTGAATTAAATTCAAATTATGATATAAAGTGAATCGGATATTATTACGATTATAATATTCATTTATAGAATTCGTACTTTGATACGAATTTAAATATCCTAATTCTAACCCTAATTTAGGATCCACTTGAAAATTCATTCCAACCCATATTCGGTTTTGATCAAAATGGGAAGATGGATTATTCCCAAGATTTAAAAATATTTCATCATATAAATTAAAACTAACCTTATCGGAAACCAACATTTTAACCTCTAATTTATACCGATTTCGTGTAGTTTTAAATTCAGGTTGGTGAATAGCGGTTTCAAAAAAACGCCACTCATTTAAAAATCGATGACTTAAAAGAAATTTATCTGAAATTCCCTGATTAAAGTGAATTCCAATAATAGGTCTTATTTCATATATTTTATCTAACTCTTTAAGAACTGGCTTTGAAGGACTTGAGGTATTAAAATAAGCCAATCCAAGACTACTAGCAAAACCTCTTCCCAAATCTCTTTGATACATGGCCCGGAATAAATACTGAGATTGACGAAGTGGACTAATAAAAAGTCTTTCATCTACTTCTTGAGAGATAAAAGACTTTTTATTAAGCTTAATTTTAAGAAAATATCTTGCCCAAATTAAATTTTGATTTTCAACTGATTTTTGAGCATTAATCGAACTAAAAATTAATATAAATAAACTGATTAATAGAAGTTTAGATAATTTCATTTATAGGAATATTTCCTTAAAAGTTAATTAAAAATTTACTTCTACAAAATTTTTATCTATATAAACTTTTGTTGCCAATCCTGAAATAGCAATATCCACTCCATTTACTCTAAATGTATGACTATTTTCAGAATTCATTATTCTCTGAGGCGGATCATTTCTTTCGATATAATTTCTAAAATCAGTTGCGGTTTTATTCCATTTTATACGATAATAATTAATCGTAGGTATTGGAATTGATAAAATTTTAGAGATTTCTTTGGAGGTTTTTGACTCAGATAGAAGTTTCTTTACCTGACTCAATTTTTCTTGCGTCATTTTACTCATGGTTAGATATAATTTAAGTTAATATGTCAAATATATAAAAACTCCCTTTTATATTTACCATTATTCTATAATTTTTTTTAATGAAATTATAAAATAAATACTAAATTTATAAAACCTATTTAAGCCAAAACTATGAGAAATTTTATTTCCATTACATCCATTATATTAATTTGCATCTATTCATTTTTGGGTTTTTCACAAGGACCAATTATTCAAACCAAATATGGTAAAGTAGAGGGTAATTTCAATAAGGAAACGAAAATTAATATTTTTAAAGGAATTCCTTTTGCAGCACCTCCTATTGAAGATTTAAGATGGAAGGCTCCCGTGGAACCTAATAAATGGAAAGGAGTATTATCCTGCAAGGAATTTTCTGCATCTCCAATTCAAAATAAACCTGAGCCCTTTTATTGTTGGTCTGAGGAATTCATTGCACAACCCGAGCCATTATCGGAGGATTGTTTGTATTTAAATGTTTGGACTTCCTCAACAGAGAAAAAAGAAAAATTGCCTGTTATGGTATGGATTTATGGAGGAGGGTTTTCAAGTGGCTCAACGAATTGTGCTATTTATGATGGGGAGGAAATGGCTAAAAAAGGGGTTGTTTTTGTAAGCTTAAATTATCGGGTAGGGGTATTGGGTTTTATGGCACATCCTGAATTGAGTCAGGAGGCAAATTATGGTACCTCGGGAAATTATGGTTTGATGGACCAAAGTTTTGGGATTAAATGGGTTAAGGAAAATATAGAAGCTTTTGGTGGAGATCCAGAGAATATTACGATTGTTGGGCAATCGGCAGGATCTTTTTCTGTAAATGCTCAGATTGCCTCTCCAGTTTCAAAAGGTTTATTTCAAAAGGCAATTGCACAATCTGGAGGATTGTTATCAGGAAGATTTACTAGTAGTTTAGAACAAGCAGAAAAATTGGGTTTGGAATTAATGGAAAAGGCAGGGGTTAATTCTTTGGCTGAATTAAGAAAGATCCCTGCAGGAAAAATTCAGGAAATATCCAATCAAGTAAAGGGTGGAAGATTTGGAGCCATTTTGGATGGTTACTTTTTGCCTTCAAATATTAAAACTTATTTTGAGGAGGGAAAACAAAACAAGGTCGGATTGATGACAGGCTGGGTTACTGGGGATGCAAGTTTAATGGGAGGTAAACCAGAAGATGCAAGAAAAAATCTAATTGGTTTTGCGGGATTGCCGGCACATTTATTATCAACCAATAATTTAATTCAACCTACCTATGTATATGAATTCAATTTTGTACCGGTGGATAAACCTAATTTCCCAAATTATGGGGCGTTTCATACCTCAGAGGTACCATTTGCTCTTCATACTTTGCATCTTTGGGATCGTCCTTGGAGAGAAATAGATTTAAAAATAGAAGAAATCATGTCTTCGTATTGGGTAAATTTTGTTAAAACTGGAAATCCTAATGGAAATGGTTTACCTTTATGGAAACCATATGAAAAAGGGGATTCTATTTTATCGATTGAAGAAAAGATAGAGTCTGTAGAAAATGATTATTTGAAGGATTTT
This sequence comes from uncultured Cytophagales bacterium, assembly GCA_964626405.1. GTDB lineage: Bacteria > Bacteroidota > Bacteroidia > Cytophagales > Spirosomataceae > CAZVFE01. Next base: position 3,039 of record CAZVFE010000034.1, read on the forward strand.
TTACTACTAACCAATAAATAAAAATGGAAAAGACTAAATTTTGTACAAATTGCGGCACTATAATTCCAGAATCAGCCAAATTTTGTTCTTCCTGTGGGAAAGACCAATATGCCTCTAACCCCATTAATTCGAATTTTCAAAATTCAGATCACCAATACAAGAAAAGTTTCAATGAGGATTGGATAATAACTTTATTATTATGTTGGTTCTTGGGAGTATTCGGTGCACATCGCTTTTACAATCGACGATTTATCTCTGGTTTTTTTATGTTAATAAGTTTAGGAGGATTCTTTATTTGGTTTATTATTGATTTAATTTTAGTAATTGCAGGAAATTTTAAAGATGAAAATGGGAATAGAATTCCTGTAAAAATCTAATTCAAAGATTCTTTTAATAATTTCAGAAATTCTGTTGGTTTCACATGGCAAACAACTTGAATATCCCCTGGAGATGTTTTAATTTCTCCACGATAATCATTGGATGATTCCGTAACCACTAAATTCAAATATTCACTTTCTAAAATTATTTCTGGATTTAACACCACTGCCATAGCCAAAGGATCTGCTAATTCAATAAAATCTTCCTTATATTGCTTTTTAAATCGAATATAGCCTTGGATTACCTGAATAAAATGATTTGAATATTTGGTCTGAATATTCTCGATTTCCTTTATGTCATTAGGAAATATATTGGCATATTGAACTGTTACATCCCAACCAATTAGGGTCATTTTCATTCCTGATTGAAAAACAATATTGGCGGCATGAGGGTCAACCCATATATTAAATTCTGCATAAGGAGTTATATTTCCCATTCCTCTTCCAGTTCCTCCCATAATATAGCAATGCTTTATTTTCTTTGCGATAGAAGGATCTTTCTTCAATGCTGATGCAATATTCGTATGAGGACCTATCATCACTAATTCCAATTCTCCTTCATATAAATAGGCTAGTTCAATAATTTTATCCACAGCATTTCCTTGAGCGGGCATTCTCCCTTTCAAGTCTAAACCAACTCCCCCCAATCCATCCTCTCCATGAACAAAATCAGCTTGGCCTAATTCTAATTCTAATGGTTTGGAAGCACCAGGAAAAACGGGAATATCCGTACGTCCACATAATTCTAATGTATAAAGGGCATTTTGTACACATTTCTCAAGTTCAACATTTCCCGCAACGATTGTCAATGCTTCAATAGAAATATTATAAGAATTCCGTAGCGACATGATTATCGCCACGGAATCGTCTGATGCTGTATCGGTATCTATTAGGAGTCGGCGCATTAAAATTCAATCTAGAATTTTCGATAATCTCCTGCCAAATATTGATTGGCTTCTTTTTCTTTAAAAGCAGCTTTTTTAGAATCCCAATGTAGGGTTTTATTTGGGAATCTTCCAGCAATTACTCCTAATAATATCGCCTCAGATAATCTAGAAGCATAGGAAAATGGAGCTGTTGTATTACCTTTTCCTAAGCAAGCATCCACGAATTGATGATAATGCTTTGGAGATTCCCCAGCATAATCACGGACTGGTTTTCCCATTTCGCCCTTTGGATCAAATTTGCTAATATCATATTCTTGATAGGCTCCATTTACAATTAATTTTGGTAATTGCATAAAATGTGGCAATAGGAATCTTCTACCATCCTCCCCAATAAACATGGCCCCTTGGTCTGGAAGTTTGTCGCCATTTGGCAAGTCTAATTCCGCTTGAGGCTCAGGTCCTTTTACGCCATCGTACCAAACCCAAGTCATTTCTTTTGTCGTATAATCTGTTCCTGGGAAGGTATAGGTTACAATATTTCTCTCCGGATAACCAAAACCATTTGGCTCTCTACATTCATTTTTGATAGTCTTTGGTACATCCAAATTAAGTGCATTATAAGGGGTATCAAATATATGTACTCCCATATCACCTAAGGTGGCACAACCGTAATCCATTAATTTTCTCCAGTTCTGAGGATGATAAATTCCCTCTTTATATTCTCTTTGCTTGGAAGTACCTAGCCATAAATTCCAATCTAGGGTATTTGGAATTGGATCAGAACCTGAAGGGGCTTGTCCGTCATAACCCCAGTTTTTATTCGACCATGCAATTACTTTTTTCACCTTCCCAATCACTCCCCCTTGGATCATGATGGTAGCCAATTTATAATCATAAAAAGAATGCACTTGAATCCCCATTTGGGTTACAAGGTTTTTTTCCTTGGCCATATCCTTCATTTTCCTAACCTCAGAAACATAATGTGCTAGAGGTTTCTGACAATATACTGGTTTATTATGTTCCATGGCCATTAAGGAAGCAGGTGCATGGGTATGGTCTGGAGTAGAAACAACCACGGCATCAATTATAGAAGAATGATTATTCAACATTTCCCTATAATCTTTAAATAATTTCGCTTTTGGAAATAATTCTGAAGCCGCCTTTAAATGATTTGCATCTACATCACAAAGGGCAACTACTTCAACCTGAGCATGGGAGGAAATTGCTTTTAAATCTTCAAACCCCATATTTCCAACACCAATATGAGCAGTTCTTAATTTCGTATTCGGCTTTAAATTTTTTAAAGCATTGGGAATCATTGCAGCGGAAAGGAGGGCTGCTGAATTCTGGATAAATATTCTTCTTTTCATAATTTTCTAATTTTTACATTTCTAAAAGCTAAGCCGGACCCATGATCCTGAAAGCCAATATATCCTGTTTTAAATTTTCCATAATCATTTGCAATTTTCCATTTTCCATTATTCTTTTTATCATTCCAATCATCACTCCATGGTATAAAAGAAACTACCAAATCTCCATTTAAATAATATTCTGCTTTTTCAGGGGTGAAAATGATTCTGGATGAATTCCATTCACCTGCAGGGTTTAATTTTTTTTCAGCCTTAGCAGGATACATGGCATAATCAGAACCTGTTTTTTGCCAATCTCTCAACTCATTTAAATTTTCAGTATAGCCTAAACTTTTATTATAGTCTGATATATCATGCATTTTCGTATAGCCTTCATCGTCTATTAACTGATATTCTGGTGCGATTTCTGGTATGCCATCAAAACCCTCCTTAACATGATAAAAAATTCCTGAATTTCCCCCTTCAGGAATTTTCCATTCCACATATAATTCAAAATTGTCAAATTCTTCTGCAGCATAAATAATGTCTTTGGATCCTTTATAATCATAATTTTGCTCCAAAACCACGTCTGTAGAAAAGGTCATGGTACTATCTTGGATAGTCCAACCGGGAGGTAAACCTTCCCCATTATAACCCTTCCAACCTTCTAAGCTGGTCCCATCAAATAATGTTATCCAATCATTTTCTGTTTGTACCTCTTTTTCCTCTTGTTGAGTACAAGAAATGAATAAAAATGAGCCCAAAGCCAATAATCCAACTATTTTCTTTTTCATTTTATAATTTCTTTAATTCTAAATTTCTCCAATATACTTTTATTCCACCGCCATCATGAATTTGAAGGGCAACAGAGCCTTTTCCTTTTCCAATTTTTTCGTCTTTTATGTAAACCATTTCATGGCCATTTAAATAGGTTCTTACTTCATCTCCCTTCACCACAATCTTCATTTTATTCCACTTGCCCATCTTTAAATATTTCTCCTTATCTGGCTCTGGTTGAATTAACCACCCTCTTCCGTAAGATTCATAAATACCTCCTGAATGATTATTCGGAGGAGCAACTTCAACCTGCCAACCTGTTATTTTAGTCCCTTCTACAGTAGATCTAAAAAATACCCCACTATTTCCGTCTGCTTCTTGTTTAAATTCTAAATTCAATTCAAAATCATCATAATATTCTTTGGTAGATAAATAACCATAGGCCTTATCTGGGCCAGATTCACAAACTAATAATCCTTTTTCCACATACCATTTTTCGGTACCATGAATTTGCCAACCTGTTAAATCTTTTCCATTAAATAAAGATATTTGAGAAACTAAGCTAAAGGGTAAAATTCCCAATAAGAGAATTACTAATTTTTTCATAATTAATTTGTTAAGGTTTTTAATTGAATAATAATTTATCAAAATTTTTTGAATTAAAAATCAAAATTTTTCTCATTTCGATAGTTTTATTGCTTTTTCAGAATTTTATTGCCGAATAATCAAAAGATTTATGAAATTTATAAGCATTTTGATTATCAATTTTAATAAATAGATTTAATTCGAATTTTTTATTAAATTTCAGGGGGTAAGGGGAATGCTCTTCCCCTACTAAAATTAAAAAAAATTTCCTATCAATAACTTGATAAAATTTACAACCTTATTTTTGAAAAAATTAATGCTGTAATTGATTAATATCAATATTCTTAAACCTATTAAAATGAAAAAACTTTTCTTGCTATTCATAAGCATTGCTTTCTTTTCCTGTGAAAATGATACTAATTGGCAATATTATTTGGGCGGACAAGATCGAAATCACTTCTCTACACTCAACCAAATTAATTTTGAAAATATCGACTCCCTGAAAGTCGCTTGGATTTATGATAACCCTGACTCCGGACAAATTCAAACCAACCCCCTTATTGTAGATGGTATTTTATATGGGGTAAGTCCTTCCGTGCAAGCTTTTGCCCTTAACGCAGCCACAGGAGAAGAAATTTGGCGCTTCCAAGATTCCCTAAAACATTGGGCATCAACTGCAAGAGGTATAAGCTATTGGGAAGATGGTGAGGATAAAAGAATTCTTTACACCGTAGGTCCGAACCTTTGGGCCATAAACGCCAAAACAGGAAAACCTATTGTCAGTTTCGGAGATAGTGGAAAGGTGAACTTAAATACCGGATTACCCGAAATTGCCCAAGATAAATTCATTATTTCAAATACCCCAGGTGCCATTTTCAAAGATTTAATCGTGATGCCGCTGAGACTTTCAGAAGGGGAAGATGCAGCCCCAGGAGATATCCGAGCATTTAATGTGCGCACCGGAAAACTAGTATGGTCCTTCCATACCATTCCCTATCCAGGTGAAGAGGGATATGAAACCTTCCCTGCGGATGCCTATAAAAATGAATATGTTGGCGCCGCAAATAACTGGTCAGGTATGGCAATCGATGAAAAAAATGAAATCATTTTCGTCCCTACAGGTTCCGCTGGCTACGATTTTTATGGTGGAAATAGAAAAGGACAAAACCTTTTTGCAAATACCCTCCTAGCTTTAAATGCCAATACTGGTGAGAAAATATGGCATTACCAGGCAGTTCACCATGATATTTGGGATAGAGACTTCCCCGCACCACCAAATCTAATCCAAGTGGTAAGAAATGGCAAAAAAATAGATGCCGTCGCACAAATTTCAAAACAAGGATTTGTTTATGTTTTTGAAAGAAAAACAGGTAAACCTTTATTCGATATTGAAGAAATTCCAGTTCCAAAATCAAACTTGGAAGGAGAAGAAACTTGGCCTACCCAACCTAGGCCTGTCCTTCCCAAACCTTATGCCAGACTTTCGAACGAAATCACGGAAGATGACTTAAATCCTTATTCCTCAGAAAAAGAAAAACTCCTGACGGAATATCGTAAAATGGAAAAAAGATGGTTTGGCCCACCCTCTGAAAATGGAACCCTTATTCTTCCAGGTTTTGACGGAGGTGGCGAATGGGGAGGAGCTGCGGCTCATCCTTCCAAGGGTATCATTTATATCAATTCCAATGAAATGCCCTGGATAATGGAAATGAAAAAAACAGAAGAACAACTAATCTTTAAATCAAATGGAGAAAAACTCTACCAGCAAAATTGTTCCGCATGTCACCAAACTAATTTCAAGGGAAATCCTAAAAGCGGTTATCCTAATCTCGTAAATATTCAGAATAAACGAAGCCATTCCTTCATACAAAATATCATTTCAAATGGAAAAGGAATGATGCCAGGTTTTACCCAATTAAAAAAGACTGAAATAGAGGATATCATTAATTATATCAGCCAAAAAGAAGAATCAAAGCAAGAAATCGTTACTAAATTAACCAACCAATCTGTGAAATATCGGATGCAAGGTTATAATAAATGGCTCGATAAAGATGGACTACCTGGCATTGCACCTCCTTGGGGTACCCTCAACGCAATCGACCTAAATACAGGGGAATACCTATGGAAAATTCCTTTCGGAAATGAACCAGCCTTGGCTGAAAAAGGAATCGAAAATACCGGTACTGAAAATTATGGTGGACCAATCCTTTTCGAAAATGGACTTCTATTTATTGGTGCATCCAAAGATGGTTATTTTAGAGCCTATAATGCCAATACGGGAGAATTAGTATGGAAATATAAACTTCCTTATGCAGCATTTGCAACCCCTTCAACTTATACAGTAAATGGAAAACAATATATCGTAATTGCCTGTGGAGGCACAAAACTTGGCACTGAAAAAGGCAATAAATACGTGGCTTTCAGCTTATAAAAATTAATTAATCATTTGTTTAAATCGTTTGTTTTAATTAGCTTTGCCCTTAGAAATTTTTGAGAGGGAAAATGTCGACTGAAGAAAAAATAAAAAAAGCTGCAAAAACCGTATTTCATACCAAAGGTTATGCCGCTACTACTACTCGAGATATCGCTAAAGAAGCTAATTTAAACTTAGCCCTAATCAATTATTATTTCCGCTCAAAAGAAAGATTATTTGAAATCATCATGGTAGAAAGTATGATGAATTTTATGCAAAGTCTTGTTTCTGTTTTCAATGATCCCAATACCTCGCTCAAAGAAAAAACAAAACTGATTTCTGGGAATTATATTAATCTTTTGAGCCACGAACCAGATTTACCCTTATTTATTTTATCTGAATTACGCACAGGAGGTTTATTGAACCTAATGTCTTCTATGGGAATAAATCAAATGATGCGGAACTCTGTTTTTTACAAACAAATAGAAGAAGATATTCAGGAAGGTAAAATAAAAAATGAAGATCCAATGCAATACATTATGAATATTATCTCCCTTTCTGTCTTCCCATTCATTGCTAATCCTATGTTAAAATTAATGGGTGGCATGGATGATAAGGATTTCAATAAAAAAATGGAGGAGAGAAAGAAATGGATTCCGAAATGGATAAAAAATATGAATGAAAAAAATTAATCACTTGTTTAAAAATATAATCATGCAATCAAAAAAATTTATTCTCATTTTATTAATTAGCCTTGTAGCCAATAATACCTTTGCCCAAAGTCAAGAAATAAACCTTGATTGGTGCATTCAAAAGGCAAAATCTAACCTGCCACTCATCAAAAAATTTGAATTAATTGAACAAGCGAAAGCCTATTCAATTGAAAATGCTTCGAAGGGTTTACTCCCACAAATTAATTTAATTGGGCAAGGAACCTACCAATCCGAAGTGACAAAAGTGCCTATATCAGTCCCAAATTTTGATATACCAACCATCAGTAAAGATCAATATAGAGCTTATACAGAGGTTTACCAATCCCTAAATAATAAAAAACTAATAGACGATAAAATTCAATTATTGGAAAGCCAGGCAGAATTAGAAAAATCTAATCTCGAGATTTCTATTTACCAGGTAGAAGAAAAAGTAAATGAAGTTTACTTTGGAATTTTATTGATACAGGAACAATTAATTTTGAATAATTTATATCAAAGTCAATTAAAAAATACCTCCAAAAAACTAGAATCTGCCTTGGCAAACGGAGTAGGAAACGGGAAAAATATTCTAGAAATTTCCGCTGAAATTCTTCGATTAAAACAAAAATCTATTGACCTAAATGGGATGAAATTAGGTTTTATAGGGATGCTTTCTAAACTTACTGGAGAAAAAATTGATTTAAATTCTCAATTTATTCACCCTTCTAATGAATTTGAATTAGCCAACGAAAACCTTCGTCCTGAATTAAAATCATTCGATGCCTCCTATAATTTACTTAACAAAAAAGAAGCGAATATCGATAACCAATTAAGACCTCAATTAGGAATTTTCGTACAAGGAGGTATTGGTCGCCCGGCTTTAAATATGTTATCAAATGATTTTAGAGGGTATTATATCGGCGGTTTAAGATTGAATTGGAATATAGGAAATTATTATACCTATAAAAACAATAAAAAGCTTTTAGAAATAGAGAAGCAAAATATTGGCATTCAAAAAGATCAATTTCTACAAAATTTATCGGTTCAAGACCAAAGAGAAAATGCAGAAATTATTAAACTGAGAGAAATGGTCAATTTGGATGAGCCGATCATTCAATTAAAAACTCAGGTAAAAGAAATAGCAGAAAAAGAAATGGCCCTCGGTTCAATTGGGGCAAATGATTTTCTGGATTATTTAAGTCAGGAAGAATTAGCAAAAGAAAATAAGGTCATTCATGAAATTCAACTTTTGAATGCGATTTATAAAAATAAAATTACGAAAGGACAATAACCCCCATTAAGATGAAATTCAATTTAAGAATTATTTTAGCAGTAGTAGTATTAGGAATTAGTTCATGCTCAAAGGAAGATAAAGGTTATGATGCCTCTGGATCATTTGAAGCAGAGGAAATAATGATTTCTTCTGAAGCTAATGGAAAAATAGAAGAATTAAATATTGAAGAAGGACAAGTTTTACAGATAGGAGACACTCTTGGAAGAATTGAGTCCACTCAATTACAACTTAAATTAAAACAATTAGAGGCACAATTGAGTGCTATTCTTTCCAAAAAACCTGATATTCAAAAGCAAATTGCAAGTTTGGATGAACAAATTAAGAATCTTGAATCAGAAAAAATCCGATTTAAAAATTTGGTGGCCTCAGGTGCAGGAAATCAAAAAGCTGTAGACGATATTCAAGCAAAAATTATTTTAATTGAAAAAAACAAAGAAGCCATACTTTCCAATTTATCTATTTCAACAACAGGGATTGAAAAAGAAGCGAATGTAATTAAAACACAAATTGATCAGTTAAAAGATCAACTAAATAAAACGAACATTATCAATCCAATTGATGGAACAGTTTTGGTAAAATATGCTTATGAAAATGAAATTACCAACTTTGGAAAGCCCTTGTATAAAATTGCCAAATTGGATGAAATCATTTTAAAGGTATATGTATCTGGGGATCAGTTTTCTGTAATAAAATTAGGACAACCTGTGCAAATAGGAACGGATGATGGAAGTGGAGGCAAGAAAATGGTGGAAGGTAAAATTAGTTTTATATCTGATAAAGCAGAATTTACCCCAAAAACCATTCAAACAAAAAATGAAAGGGCAAATTTAGTTTATCCTATCAAAATTAAGGTAAAAAATGATGGTACCTATAAAATTGGTATGTACGGAGAGGTAAGTTTCAATTAATGGAAATTCAGGTAGAAAATATTTCAAAATCCTTTTCCAAAGGAAAAATAAAAGCTTTGGAAAATATTAATTTCTCAGTGAAAAAGGGGGAATTATTTGGTTTAATTGGTCCGGATGGTGCTGGGAAAACCACCTTATTTAGAATATTAACTACTTTATTAAACCCAGATTTTGGGAATGGATCAGTGGCAGGCTTGGATATCCATCAGGATTATAAAAAAATAAGAGCAAATATTGGTTATATGCCTGGTAAATTTTCGCTTTACCAAGATTTGTCGGTTGAGGAAAACTTAAATTTCTTTGCTACCTTATTTGAAACCAGTATGGCAGAAAATTATCATTTGATTAAGGATATTTACAGCCAATTGGAACCCTTCAAAAAACGGAGAGCAGGGGCATTATCCGGTGGGATGAAACAAAAATTAGCCCTATGTTGTGCCTTGATTCATCAACCAAAAGTATTGTTTTTGGATGAACCCACTACGGGTGTCGATACCGTATCAAGAAAAGAGTTTTGGGAAATGTTAAAATCTCTTCAAAAAGTAGGTATTACCATATTAGTTTCAACTCCTTATATGGACGAAGCCTCTTTATGCGACCGCATCGCATTAATTCAAGAAGGAAAAATTCTCTCTATCAATGATCCAGAAGGAATCATCTCGAATTATTCAAAAGATTTATATCAAATTAAAGCAGAAAGCTTAAGCCTTCTCTTAAAGGAATTAAGAAATAATCCTCAGATTGACTCCTGTCATTCCTTTGGAGAATACATCCATATAACTTTAAAAGGTAGTAAAGAAGAATTAGAAAAAGAATTAGCAAAAAAAACAATTAAGGGTTTAAGTAAAATAGAAAAAATAAAACCTACAATTGAAGATTGTTTTATCAACCTAATGGAAAATTAGATGAAAGAAGTGGTGATTTCTACTGAAAATTTAACCAAGCAATTTGGTGATTTTATAGCTGTCAATTCAATCAGTTTTGATGTGTATAAAGGAGAAATCTTTGGGTTTTTAGGAGCAAACGGAGCCGGTAAAACTACCGCCATAAAAATGTTAATTGGATTATCGAATCCGAGCAGTGGCCAAGCCAAAGTTGCAGGATTTGATGTGTTTAAGGAGCCTGAAAAAATTAAAGAAAACATTGGCTATATGTCGCAAAAATTTTCTTTATATGAAGACCTAACTATCAAGGAAAATATTGAGTTTTTTGGAGGAATTTATGGTTTGAATTTTACCCAAATAAAAGAAAAAACCAAGGAACTAATTCATACCCTTCAATTAGAAAAATATGCAGATCAATTAGTGGGGTCTTTACCACTTGGTTGGAAACAAAAACTAGCTTTTTCTGTGGCCATCATCCATGAGCCAAAAATTGTTTTTTTAGATGAGCCAACAGGAGGAGTTGACCCTATTACCAGAAGACAGTTTTGGGATTTAATCTATGCTGCAGCAGAACGTGGTATCACGATATTTGTCACGACCCATTATATGGATGAAGCTGAATATTGTGATAGAATTTCGATGATGGTAGATGGTTTTATTAAGGCTATGGATACTCCTGAAAACTTAAAAAAGACATTTGAGGCGAAGACTATGGATGAAGTATTTTATGAATTAGCAAGAGGAGCAAAACGAAAGGCAGATTAGGATGAAACAATTATTAATCTTTATAAAAAAAGAATTCTTTCATGTATTTCGTGATCGGAAAACCTTATTACTATTATTTGGAATGCCCTTGGCTCAAATATTATTATTTGGTTTTGCCCTCACAAATGAAATAAAAAATTCAAAAATGGTGATTTTGGATCAATCCAAGGATGAATATTCTAAGAAATTGATAGAAAAAATTGCCTCCACGGATAATTTCATCATTTCAAATTATTTGGATGATGCAAAACAAATTGAAGAAGAATTTAAGAAAGGGAAAGTCCGTATTGCCTTAGTAATTCCAGAAAAGTTTAAGGAAAGTTTATTTCATGAATCCGAAGTAGGAATTCAGGTAATTACTGATGCCTCTGACCCCAATACAGCCAATACGCTAGTAAATTATATTCGAGCAGTTTGTATGAATTTTCAAAAGGACCTAAATAAGCCAATGGAAATTCCTTATTCTATCGAAACCCAAACTAGAATGATTTATAACCCCGAATTAAAAGGTATAACCAATTTCGTTCCCGGAGTAATTTCAATGGTATTATTATTGATTTCGGTATTAATGACTTCTATTTCAATTGTTCGTGAAAAAGAAGTTGGTACTATGGAAGTATTATTAGTTTCACCATTCAACCCTTTTTTAGTAATAATTTCAAAATTAGTGCCCTATTTTTTATTATCCATTCTGAATTTAACCTTAATTCTAATCCTAAGTATTAATTTAATGGGAATGCCAATGAATGGAAGTATGGTATTACTTTACCTAACAAGCTCATTATTTATAATTACTGCTTTGTCCTTGGGTTTATTAATTTCTACCTCTACCAATTCTCAACAGGCTGCCATGTTATTTTCCTTAATGGGGATGCTAATTCCATCTTTAATATTTACGGGATTTATGTTCCCTGTTGAAAATATGCCTTTGCCCTTGCAAATCATTTCCAATATCGTTCCCTCTAAATGGTTTTATATCATTGTAAAATCAATCATGATAAAAGGCTTGGGAATAAAAGCTATTTTAAAAGAAATAGGAATTTTAGTATTGATGAACCTAGTAATTTTGACCATAAGTCTAAGAAAATTTAAAATACGTTTAGAATGAGGACCTTGATTTTCTTATTGAGAAAAGAGTTTAGACAAATCTTTCGAAATCCGACAATCCTACGGATGATTATAGCTGTGCCAATTATTCAGCTAATTATTCTTCCGTTGGCAGCAGATTATGAAATAAAAAATATCAATCTATCAATTATAGACCACGACCATTCGCCGTTTTCACAAGAATTAATTCAAAAAATTGAAAATTCAAACTATTTCAAAATAAACGATTATAGTGGGTCTTTTGACGAAGCCTATACTTATTTTCAGGAAGATGCATCTGATTTGATATTGGAAATACCGAATAATTTTGAAAAGGATTTGGTGGTTAATAAAAAACAAGAATTATTTATTGCGGTAAATGCCATCAATGGAACAAAAGCCATGGTTGGGAATAATTATCTCAATCAGATAGTTGGCAGTTTTAATCAGTCAATCAGGACAAAATTTATTCCAGATCCGAGAGGAAAAATGCCTCCAAGTATTCAGGTAAAGGAAAATCATTGGTATAATCCATTTTTGAATTATTCAACCTTTATGGTGCCAGGCATTTTGGTTGTTCTGGTGACGATGGTTGGGGCCTATATGTGTGCCTTGAATATTGTAAAAGAAAAGGAGGTTGGAACTATTGAACAAATAAATGTTACCCCAATAAAAAAGGTATATTTCATTCTTGGGAAGCTAATTCCATTTGGTGTAATTGGTGTATTAGTTTATAGTATTGGCTTATTCGGAGTGGCAAGAATTATTTATGGGATTATTCCGGTAGGATCAATAATCCTATTGTATACCTTTTTGGTTGTTTATTTAATTGCTATTTTAGGGATAGGATTAATAATCTCTACTTATTCCAATACGCAGCAGCAAGCCATGTCTTTGGCCTTTTTTATGATGATGATATTCTTGTTAATGAGTGGCTTATTTACCTCCATAGATTCCATGCCTGAATGGGCCCTATGGATAGCCAGAGCAAATCCGGTTACTTATTTTATTGAAGTAAACAGAAATGTTATTTTAAAAGGAAGTGATTTTATTTCCTTGAAAAATCATTTTTATACCCTAGCAGGAATGGCCGTATTTTTTAATACCTGGGCAATTTTAAATTATAAGAAAACGATTTAATTTTCTAAAATCATTATTTCAATATTTCTAAAATCAATTTCTTGTCCCTCAGATTGCAAACCGATATAACCAGAGGAAAGAGGAGTGCCATCGATTTTTAAATTCGTATCAAAACCATTTGCAACGCCTCCTCCTATTTGAGGTTTAGTATATCGAAGAACCTCTTTTCCATTCACATAATGAATAACTAGGCGGTCCCCATGGACTTCTAATTCTCCTTGTATCCACTCTCCTTTCTTAAAGGTTGGGGAACTGGAATTTATGCAATGACGTGGATCTTTTTTGCCTTCGTAAAAGACATCTGTACCAGGAGAGCACATATTCGCGGTAGGACGAACCTCGCCTTCTTTTGTTTGAACAAGCATTTGATATTCCACAGATATAGGCCAATCTTGTTCTTTCAAAATAGTATAGGGATCCTGGGAATGAAACATAATCCCACTATTTAATTGGGTATAAGATGGGGCATCTCCTTCCAACCATTTTCCAACAAATCGGTATTCAAACCGAAGTTTATAATTGGAGAAAGGGGTCTGGTAAAATAAATGACCATATTTATCTTTAAAAAAGTCATATTCATCATATCGTACTTGAATCATCCCATCCTCTACACGGAAGGTATGCGCATAATTATCGCCGGTTTCATAATGATGAATTTTTGGAATCCATCCAGAAAGATCCTTACCATTAAAAAGGGGTTGCCATTTTTGCGTAAATGCAGAAAAGTTGAATAAACCGATTAAAATCAAGGTTAAAATAAATTTCATAGTTTCAATGTTAAGAG
>CAZVFE010000035.1:0-16772 GCA_964626405.1 uncultured Cytophagales bacterium
ATCTGTCAAGCCAATCATCGTTGATGAGAACGGAGATTTTCATGTTTTTCTCTTAGAAGGCGAATATGATGTTGTAGTTAAATTAGTCGGCTACAAAAATTTAAATCAACGTATACAAATAAATGCAGCAAGTTCTCCTTTAATTTTAAAATTAGAGAAAAGGAATGTTGAATTGGAAGAAGTGGTAATTTCTGCAAATAATTCGATTCAGCAATTGGATAAACCTGTTATGGGAGTAAATACGGTAAAGGTTAAGGATATTAAAAAAATGCCAATGCCTTTAGGAGAGGTTGATATATTAAAGGGATTACAAATGATGCCAGGAGTGAGTAGCGTAGGTGAGGCTTCTAATGGATTGAATATCCGTGGTGGTACCACAGACCAAAATCTAATGTTATTGGAGGATACTCCTATTTTTAATCCTACGCACATGTTTGGATTATTTTCTGCTTTTCCTTCAGATGGTGTTTCTTCTGTAGATATTTATAAGGGTAATGTTCCAGCAAATTATTCAGGAAGAACAGCATCAGTATTAGATATAAATTTAGCTACCCCTTCACTTACTAAATTTCATTTAGATGGAGGGATAAGTTTGGTTTCGAATAAATTGAGAATGGATATTCCTTTAATTCAAGGGAAATTAGGTCTGATGGTTTCAGGAAGGGGGTCCTATAATGATTTATTATTGCCTATCATTTCAGAAGATTTAAAAGGTATTAAAGCAAATTTTGCTGATCTTACTTCGAAATTGTTTTTTTTAATTAATGAGAAAAACATATTAAGTTTAACGAATTATTATAGTTATGATTTCTTCCAAACAGATTTATTAGGTTCCTACAAAGCGATCACTTCAACAAGTAATCAATTCAAAAATATTACCAATAATTATTCAGCAAAATGGTCTCATTTATTGGATGATCAATCTTCTTTTCAAGCAATATTTGCAAGTGCATTTTACCAGCCTGATATGATATTGCCTGAAGTTAATTCAGATAATGATGTAGTAATTTCTCAAAGTATCGATTTCAAACAATTGAAATTGAATTATAATAAAACCAAAAAGGATTTTATGTATGAAGTAGGGATAGATTTTACGCATTATACCATTAATCCTGGTACCTTAAATCCTGGCTCTAGTAGTTCGGTAAATTCGAAGCAAAATGCTTTTGAATACGGTTTAGAGACAGGGGCTTATATTACTTCGGAATGGAATCTAGGAGAAAAAATTAAATTCTCTACCGGATTAAGATATTCCAATTATATGAATCTTGGCCCATCAGAAGTACGTTCTTATGACCCTAATTTACCGAAGTCTCAATTTACAGTAGTCGATTCAAAAACCTATGCTAAAGGAGAGGTTACTCAAACCTATGGCGGATTCGAGCCTCGTTTAGGATTAAATTATAAGATTTCTGATTATTCTAATTTTAAATTAGGCTATAATATTGCGCGCCAGTATTTGGAGCAGATTTCAAATACTACCACTCCATTGCCTACTTCTAGATGGAAATTAGCAGATTATAATATCTTACCCCAAATTAGCCAGTTAATCAGTGGAGGATATACGCATAATAGTTTTGACCAACGTTTTCAATTTGGTTTAGAAGCTTATTATAGAGGTACTCAAAACGTCATGGATTTTAAACCTGGTGCAGAGTTTTTATTAAAGGATTTTCCTGAAACAGAAATTTTACAAGGGTTTAATAAAAGTTATGGAGTAGAATTTATGGTTTCTAAGGAAAAAGGTTTGGCAACAGGTTGGTTTAATTATACTTATGCAAGATCTTTAAATCAAATCAATGTTGGACCTGCAGATATTCAAAAGGTAAATTTCGGAAACTGGTACTCCGCTAATTATGATCGTCCTCATAATTTAAATATTTCCCTTGTAATTGGGCAAGGTAAGCACCATGATTTTTCGTTTAATTTTACTTATTCAACAGGTAGACCTTATACGACTCCTCAAGGATTTGTTCAATATCAAGATAAAGTATTCCCTTATTTTTCTGAAAGAAATAATATTCGAATACCGGATTATCATCGTTTAGATTTTGCTTGGAATATTTATAATCCAAGAATGGATCCGAAGAAACGTTTTAAAGGAAATTGGGTATTTTCAGTTTATAATATATATGGAAGAAAGAATCCTTACTCAATATTTTATCGGTCAGAAGGAATGGTGTTGAATTCCTATAAATTGGTAATTTTTGGATCTCCAATTCCAACACTTGCTTATAAATGTACCTTTGATTAAGGCTCTCTCCTGAGGGAATCGGCTTTAATTCCATTACAAGAAAAATCAAAGATAAAACCGTCTGGTTTTAGAAATGGCATTTTTTTATAGCCTTCTACTTCTAGACTTTTATCTTGATAGACCTTTTCCATGAAATTCATATAAATAGGTAAGGCCATTCTAGCACCTTGTCCTAAATTGATATTTCTAAAGTGAATACTTCGATCTTCGCCTCCAACCCAAACTCCAGCCACAAGTTTTTGAGTCATCCCCATAAACCATCCATCAGAATAATTGGAAGTAGTTCCAGTTTTTGCACCAATTTCATTTCCCTGAACAATACTTGAACTATTCAATCTTACGGCAGTTCCTCCTTCTTCCTCAACAGCACCCCTAAGCATATAAGTCATGGTATAGGCTGTTTCCGGGCGGATAGTTCTTTTTACATTTGGACTGAATTCTGCTATTATATTCCCGTGTTTATCGGTGATTTTTAAAATCATGATAGGGTCAATTTTTTCCCCCAAATTAGCCAAAGTAGAGTATCCCTGAACTTGCTCATAAACGGATACTTCCGAGGCTCCAAGACATAAGGCAGGGGTCTCATTTAAATCACTCGTAATACCTGCTCTATGTGCAAAATCTGAAATTTTCTCAGGCCCCAATAATTTCATAATTTTTGCTGCAATTGTATTGATAGATTGAGCCATGGCTTTTCTAAGGCTCATTTTTTTATAGGAATATACTCCGTCTGAATTGACAGGGGTCCAAGTAACATTTTCCATTAATCCATCCTCTTCTCCAAAAGTTACAGGCTCATCTGTTAATAAATCACAAGGAGTCGCTAATTCCTGATCAATAGCAGCCCCATAGACATATGGTTTAAAAGTAGATCCGGGTTGTCTTTTTGATTGTACAATATTGTCGAATTTAAAAAAGCGGTGGTTTACCCCTCCAACATAGGCTTTAATATGACCGTTTGTTGGGTCCATTACCATAAAACCCGTATTCAATAGCCTTTTATAATAGGCTAAAGAATCTAATGAACTCATGGTTGTATCAATACTTCCCCTGGTATAGGAGAAAACAGTCATTTTTGATTTTTTATTTAAAGCCTCAAAAATTTTATTTTCATCATTTCCATAGGTTTCTTTAAGGGTTCGATAAGCCTCCGTTCTTTTAATGGTGGTATTTAAGAAATTCGGGATTTCTTTCATATTTTCATCCACCCAAGGGTTTCTTCCTTTCCAGTGTTCGTTAAAAATTTGCTGTTCATATTTCATATGATTCCATACAGCCTCGTTTGCATAATTCTGCATTCTGGAGTCTAAGGTGGTATAAATCCTTAGTCCGCTCGTATTAAGAAATAATTTATCCTCCTCTGATTTATCCGAATTATACTCTCTTAATACTTTAATAACTTGTTTTTTGATCGTTTCATTAAAATAAGGGGCAAGTCCGGTATTATGATTTTCAACTTTATAACGAAGATTTAATGGTTGGTTTTTAAATTGAAGAAATTCTTCCTCGGTTATATAATCGTATTTTTTTAATTGTCCTAATACTACATTTCTTCTGTTTAGTGTTAATTCTGGCCTTGCAATAGGATTAAACAAGGAAGGGTTTTTCAGCATTCCTATGATGGTAGCAGCCTCTGCATAATTAACATTTCTTACATTTTTTTGAAAATAGGTTCTGCAGGCAACCTCAATACCATAGGCATTGTTTCCAAAGCTTACTTGGTTTAGGTACATTGCCATAATTTCCTGCTTGGTATATCTTCGTTCAAGTTTAACGGATAGTATCCATTCTTTCACTTTAGCAATGACCAATTTTAAGCCCGGGACAGTCATTAAAGCACCTACATATTCTGGATTATTTTCGTCATAATCCAATACACGGGTATTGAATAAATTTTTTGCTAATTGTTGGGTAATAGTACTTCCGCCCCCAGAGGTTCCCATTGAGAAGGCTACCCTAAATAAGGAGACAAGATCTACACCTGAATGCTCTACAAACCTAGCGTCTTCCGTAGAAATTAAGGTATTTACAATTACTTGTGATAAATCATTAAATTCTACTGGGTCTCTATTTTCAATAAAAAACTTACCTATTTCCTTTCCATCTTCCGAATAAATTAAGGAGGCAGTTTGGCTTTTGGGATTTTCCATTTCCACCAAACTTGGCATTTCTCCAAATAATTGGAACAGGTTTATATTTACGGCAAAAATAAATAATATACCAGATAAAATGCCAATAAGAGTTGTTCTATACAGGTATTTTATGATTTTTTTAAACTTCCCCTCTTCTAAACTGAAAATGCCCATTAGTTAATTTTATTTAATAAATTATTTGCCTTTAATTTTAAATTCGTATTAGGGTAGAGATTTAATAAATTATTCAATATTAATTTTGCTTGATTAGTATCTTTTAAAGCATATTTATTTAATGCCTTTAAGTATAAAATCTTGTCATCAAATTTACTATTTGCAAAATCTTTTTCCAAAATTAAACATTGAGAAAATGATTCTTCATAATTTCCATCCTGATAATTCTGAAAGGCCTCCTCATAGTAATGTTGTGCTTGAATTTCTTTTGTTTCACTTAAAATTCCATTTTCTTCCCTTTTAATAATTGCTAAAAAATGGGAGGTTGGAAAATTATTTTCTAATTTTTTAAGGTATGAATTATTTTTTTGGGGATCTAATTTATAGAGGATATAATATATTTCTGGTGCAAAAGAAGAATTGATGTTTTTAGTTATGATTTCCTCTAAAATATCTTGAGTAAATTTAGGGATAGATAAATTTTCATAACTATATTTTCCAAGTAGAAATTGGGATTTTTCTTTTTGTATTTCCAATTCTAACCTTTCTATATCATCCTTTGGAATGTTTTTCTTCCATTCATCAAAATTTATAATACTGGTTTGATTTTTATTAGCATTTTCCAATTTGGGTTTTTGGCTATTTCCAATCAAACTTTCTATCCCCACAAAATTCTGATTGTCGGTAAAGCTTTGTTGTACTTTATATTTCCTGTTCCAAAAATCTTCTAAAGGTCTATCTCCATATTTTTGTTTGAAATTTATCGACCCTTGTAACCTGAGTTGGTCATTATAAAAATAAAAAGCTTGTTGTTGACTGGAGGGAGGCCTTCTGGTAAATACTGCCAATTCTATCCTTTCCTTTGGTTTTTTTAAATTTTCCTTGTTCTGAGAAGAATCCTGTATAGTTTCTTTTAAAAATACTTGATTCAATTCTTCTTCACTTAAATAAGATAGTTTTAAAAGGGAATCAATTAATTCATAATTTTCTAATATTTTGCCAAATTCCTTCCAGTTTTTGTTTGCTAATTGTGCTTTCTGAAAATTATTACTTGTATTTAGAATGAAACGTGATGCACTATCATAATAGGCAATGGCTTTGTGATAATTTCCTATTTTTTTTGCTTGCGTCTCGGCAATTTGAAAATATAAATCCCCACTATTAGGATTATTTTGAGTGCCTTTAGACCAATTTGTTTCTGCATTTTTATAATCTCCTCTGGCAGCATAAATTTGTCCGATAGTGCCATAGATTTTGCCGAATTTATCCTCGAATTTGGCTTCTTTTAATAATTTTTCCAAGGTGGGGATATCCTCTTTGATTTGGTAAATGATTAATTCTGACTCAAATATAATATCGGGATCCGAACTATATTTGCCTGTCATTTCTAGATATTTTATGGCTAAATTATTGTTTCCATTAAAATAATAATCTTGTGCAAGAATAAAACTTAATCTTGCCTTTTCTTCCTTATCTTTTGAGATTTTAATGGCCTCAGATAATAAGGGTAACAATTCATTCGAATTCCTAGTTTCTTGATATTCATTGGCCAGATAAAGGTATAATTCCTTTTTTTGATAATCTTTTAGTTTAAATTCCAATAAAAACTCTTTCACTCTTTCTGCTTCTCTATCTTCCTTAATTTTTCGATATAATTCATAAAGTTTTAATAAAGAATTTACCTGTAATTCTGGATCATCACTGATAGCATTAACATATTTAAAGGTTTCAATAGCATTTTCGTAATCTCCCTGATAAATTCTTGCTTTTCCAATAAGGAAATAGGCATCATCTAAGTATTCAGAATTTGCATGTCTTTGAATAATTAAGGAAGCCTTATAAATGATAGAATCAATATTTGATTTATAATTCGTAAATAAGGTTGAATCCAAACTTCGAACGATGGAAACCTCATAACTGAAATTTTCTTTTTGTTTTTCTTGGATATCTTGAAGCATTTCTTTTTCAATTCTTTCTGCCTGCCAAAGGGCATTAAATTTAGAATTGATGTCATGAAATTTTATAGCAGATTTTTTATTGCTAAATTGAGAGCATGAAAAGCTAATCACTACTAAAAAATATAGGGTTAGTTTTCTAAGCATTTTGTTTTGATTAATTGAAAATATTTTAATATTTCAGTAAATTTAATATTTAGATTCGGATTTTTATGAATCCTTACCAAAGGTTTATTGGAATTGCCTTTCAAATGCTAAGCACAGTATTGGCTGGAGTACTATTGGGTATTTATCTAGATGACTATTTCAAGAACGAAAAAAGAATATTAACTATTGTTTGTTCGTTATCATCGGTTCTTTTTTCTTTAATTTGGGTGATTAGAAATATTCCGAAAGAATAAATAAAATGCAGGATAGAGATAGAAATATTTTAATTGTTTTGGTTTTGGTAGGGATTTTATTCCTTAGCAGAATTTTTTATTTGCAGGTAATTGATGAATCCTATAAACTAGCCGCTGAAAACAATGCTATTCGTAAAAAGGTACAGATTCCATTAAGGGGAGAGATTTATGATCGAAATGGAAAGTTAATTGTATATAATACTCCCATTTATGATTTGATGGTTGTCCCAGGGAAAGTTTCAAAAATTGATACTCAGGCTTTTTGTGATATTTTTCAATTGGATATCAATGATTTCAGAAAAAAATTTCTTCAGGCAAAAAAATATTCAAGGTTTAGACCTTCTTCATTTTTAAAAAATTTATCAAAGGAAGAATTCGCCCTTGCTCAGGATAGAATGCAAGAATTTAAAGGTTTTTATTTTGTTCCTAATGCCTTTCGAACCTATCAGCATAAGGGCCTTTCTAATGCCCTCGGTTATGTAGCTGAAATTAGTCCAAACGCTCTTGAAAATCAGAGAGAGAATTATTATTCTCAGGGAGATTATATTGGAGTTTCGGGTATAGAATCTTTTTATGAGGAAGATTTACGTGGGAAAAGAGGGGTGAAATATGTTATGGTAAACAGTAATGGAGTTGAAAAAGGGGATTTTAAAAATGGGGAACTAAATGAAAAGCCATTAGCAGGGGAAACCCTTATTTCTTCCATTGATATTTCATTACAAGATTATGCAGATAGTCTTATGAGAAATAAAGTAGGTTCAATAGTAGCCATTGAACCCTCTACCGGAGAAATTTTGGCCATGGTTTCAGCGCCTTCCTATGATCCTGAACTTCTTGCTGGAAAGAATTTTTCAAAATATTATAGTCAATTAGCCCTTGATCCTACCCACCCTTTAATCAATCGTCCACCTTCCGCTTATTATCGTCCTGGCTCTACCTTTAAAATTGTTCAAGCTTTGGTAGGTTTACAAATGGGATTTTTAACACCTTCTACCGTTTACGGACATGCAAATTGTCCAATGAAATGTCATGGACATGCTTCTCCGACGAATGATTTGGCACATGCGATCCAATATTCCTGTAATCCGTATTTTTATCATGCCTTTCGAAATATGATTTATTCAGATACCAAGGGTGATCAATATCAAAGAACAGTTCAGGGTTTAACCCGTTGGAATAAAGCCGTAGAAAAGTTTGGATTCGGTAGAAAATTAGGTTTAGATTTAGGAAATGAAAAGAAAGGCTTATTGCCGGATGCTAATTATTATGATCGAGTATATAAAGGGGCTGGGAATTGGAAATTTTCGAATATTTACTCTTTATCAATTGGAGAGGGAGAATTAATAATAAATCCTGTTAAAATAGCGAATTTAGCTGCAATAGTTGCCAATAAAGGTTGGTATATTCCTCCACATTTAATTAAAGGTATTGGAGATGATAAGCATCTGGACAAATATTATTCTACCAAAATACCGGTTGGTGTGGATGAAAAGCATTTTCAAGTTGTAATTGATGGTATGCAGGCTGCCGTGGAAGCAGGAACGGTAAATGGAGATTCCCATATTCCGGGGATTACTATTTGTGGAAAAACGGGAACTTCTCAGAATGCAAAAGGTAGAGATCATGCAATTTTTATGGCTTTTGCCCCAAGAGAAAACCCTAAAATTGCAATTGCAGTATTTGTTGAAAATGGGGGTTTTGGAGGAAGTTCTTCCGCACCAATTGCCTCTTTAATAATGGAAAAATATTTAAAAGGAAAGGTGGAAAGAAAGAATATTGAAGAGAAATATTTAAATATGAACTACAGTCAATATACTCACTATGAATAATTCAAATCGTATAATAGATAATATTGATTGGATTCTTGTAGGGCTATACCTGACCTTTGTAATTTTTGGGTGGATGAATATTTTTTCCGCTATTTATAGCCCAGATTTGAATTTAGATTTTTTTGAACCCAGTTTTTATGATACCAACCCTGGTAAACAATTAATTTGGATAGGGACATCCTTGATTTTAATTATCTTAATTCTGATTGTCGACTATCGAATTTTTGAAACATTTGCTCCGATTATCTATATAATTTTAATTGGATTTTTAATTATCGTTCCTTTTTTAGGGGTAACGGTAAACGGTAGCCATTCTTGGTTTAAAATAGGCTCATTTACCTTACAACCTGCTGAATTTGCCAAAACAGCTACTTCCTTATTATTGGCAAAATATTTATCTAGCCCCAATATGTCATTGGTTAAATGGTCAAATTTGAAATGGGTCGTGGCCATAATTTTATTTCCAATGATTTTGATTATTGGCTCAAATGAGACGGGCTCTGCCTTAGTTTTTGGCTCTTTTATTCTTGTTTTATATAAAGAAGGCCTGCCTGGTATTTATCCTTCCATAATTTTAGGATTGATTGTTATTTTACTCTTAGCCCTTTTAGTAGATACCCTTACGGTCTTTTATTCCTTATTGGTAATCAGCCTAATTTATTTAATTCTTCAACCTATTTATGTCCTTAGGAAAATTTCAACCTATGTAAAAATTGGTTCCATCATCGGTTTGGTATTAATAATGACTACCTCCGTAGATTTTTTAGTGAACCAGGTGCTTCAAGAACATCAGCGAAATAGGATTAAAGTATTATTAAATCCAAATTTTGATAAAAGAGGATTGGGCTATCAAGTCACACAGTCTAAAATTGCCATAGGATCCGGTGGTTTCTTTGGGAAAGGTTATTTAAATGGTACGCAAACAAAATTTGATTTCGTGCCAGAACAAAGTACCGACTTTATCTTTTGTACCATTGGGGAGGAATTTGGTTTTTTGGGTGTCTTTGGACTAATATTTTTTTATATTTTCTTTATTTGGCGAATATTTTATAAAGCCAATCTTCAAAAAATAAAATTCGCTAGAATATATGGATATTGTATAGGGGGAATTTTATTTTTTCATTTTTTTGTAAATATTGGTATGACAATCGGTTTAGTGCCAATAATGGGAATTCCCTTGCCTTTTTATAGTTATGGAGGTTCTTCTCTTTGGTCTTTTTCAATTTTATTATTCATATTTATAAAATTAGATTCAGAGAAAAATAATGTATTATATCATATCTAAAACTACTAAGCAAAATGAATGAAAATTTAATAAATTCTTCCTTTAAATCTAAACTATTAATTTTTGTTGCTGCCCTCGGATATTTTGTGGATGTATATGATTTAATTGTCTTTTCGGTAATACGAACGGATTCTTTGCGAAGTTTAGGATTTGAGGGCGATGAGCTTATTACCATTGGTATTCGATTAATGAATTTCCAAATGATTGGTTTATTAGTAGGAGGTATACTTTGGGGTGTCTTAGGAGATAAAAAAGGGAGGGTTTCTGTTTTGTTTGGCTCAATATTAGTTTATTCAGGAGCAAATTTTATCAATGGATTTATAGATAATATTCATCTTTATTCTACATTGCGTTTTATTGCTGGTATCGGATTGGCTGGGGAGCTAGGCGCTGGTATTACCCTTGTGAATGAAAATTTATCACCTCAGAAAAGAGGTTATGGAACCTTACTAATTGCAGGAGTGGGCGCTATGGGTGCCATGTTTGCTCAATTTATTGCCAACCTTTCTTCTGATCCAGAATGGTGGAGAATGAGTTTTAAAATTGGGGGTGCTCTCGGTATTTTATTATTATTGGTTCGATTAGGCGCCTTTGAATCCAATTTGTACAAAAAAATGGATGATAAGGTTGATAAGGGCAATTTTTTTAAATTATTTACTGATAAAGAAAAATTTAAAAAATTCATTTATTGCATACTAATCGGTACTCCTATTTGGTATTTTGTCGGCATTATTGTCTTTCTTTCTCCGGAATTTTCAAAGGCTAAAGATATTGACGTAATTCCAGGTGGAGAAGCCATTTTCTATTGCTATTTAGGTTTATCATTGGGAGATTTTTGTTCTGGTTTATTAAGTCAATTTTTAAAAAGCCGAAGAAAAGCCTTATTCGTTTTCTTACTTTCTCTTTTATTTTTTGTAGTATTATTTTTATATTTTACAAATAGTACCGAAAAATGGTTGAATTATTTATTGATTTCAATTATGGGATTTTTCTCTGGACTTTGGGCGGTTTTTATTACTTTTACTTCAGAGCAATTTGGAACCAATATTCGATCAACTGTTACAACTTCGGTTCCTAATTTTGTAAGGGCAGCCTTTATTCCAATGTCTTATCTATTTGAATATTTAAGGCCAAATTTAGGTTTAATTGACTCTGCTATGGTGGTTGGAATTTTATCCATTGGTTTAGCTTATTATGCTACATTTTCCTTGAAAGAGACCTTTGGTAAATCATTAGATTATATTGAATAAATGGCTTTAATTTCTAAAAAGAAAAAACTTTATCGGATAAATAATCAATTAAGGAAATACCTATTGAAATACAATAGAGAATCTAAATTGCAAATTTCCTATGCGGATTTATTACGGTACGAAAACGCCATCGTTCTCTACGATTTATTTGGAAAGGATACGCTTTGGCAATCTGTTTTTTATAATCCCATTGATCAAGATTTAATTTTTGATGCTTTAAAACATGTATATGCAGATTTAAAAACAGATGGAAATGAAGAGGTTATAAAACACCTAGTTGTGGATAGGGTAGACTTTTGTACTTATGGAAATACCAATCCATTTCGTATTAGAATTGTAAATAAGGTAAATGATAATTTCGATTATTTTTATATTAAAATTGCAGATGCCTCCAGAGTTTATGGTTTAGAATTAGAACATATTCTTTCTCCCAATAGAATCAACTATATTACTCATGAAAATACCTTGGTAGAAGAACATATTGCCGGCGTTCCCGGGGATGTTTTTTTGTCAGGAAGCCTTGAAGAAAAAGTTAGTTCACCCATTCGTCTTGCCAAAGAATTTGTAAAATTTAATGAGCGTTGTTTGGTGCAATTATTGGGAGATATGCATTCCTCCAATTATGTGGTTATTACGATTCCAGATTTTGAAGAAGTTTATTATAGAATTAGACCAATAGATTTTGACCAACAATGTTATGAAGGAAAAAAGTCTGTTTATATGCCCCAATATTTTAAACAGAATAATCCTCTGATTCAATTAGGGATGAAATATGTTTCGAATGAATCTGTTGTCCAATATCAAATTGAAGAACGATCCATGATTTCCTCTAGATTAAAGTCTGAAGGACAAAGGGTCTATGATTTGTTGGATGTTATGGCAAAAGATGATATCGCGCCTGAAAGCCATGTAAAACAACTTCGATTAGAATTATATCAACATTATAAAGAGAAACGTTTTTTGGAATGTACTACGATGGGACAAATTGTTTGGACAAGTCTTGAATTAGTAATGAGGCATTAAGGCTTCTTAAAAGCCCAAATAAAATAGATTAGAGAAATCATCATTCCTAAACCACCGATAGGGGCAATCGCTCCAAAAGTTTTTATTCCGGTGAAACAAATTGTATATAAGGATCCCGAAAATATAAGAGTGGAAATAATCATTATCATGGCAGAGGTATTTTGTTTCTTTGATACAGAATTTTTTGCAAAAAAACTCTGTATTAAAGTTAAAAGACCGCCATACATTAAATATTTGCTGGCGGTCTCAAAAGTATCTTGATGATTATTTGCTTCTAAAAAAGCTTTTAAAGAATGGGCTCCAAAAGCACCCAAGGCAATGGAAAGAAAACATAAAAAAGCTCCGATTTGAGATATTTTATTGTTTTCCATGATTCTTTTTAGGCCATTGCAACCTTTAAATCATTTAATTTTCTTTTAATAGAATCGTCGATTTGCTTATCTCCAATTCTAACGATATATCCTCCAATTAGATTTTCATCAATCTTTTCATTGATTTGAATCGTTTTTCCGGAAAAATCCTCCAAAACTTTTTGGAATTGTTTTTTCTGAGAATCAGTAAGAGGACTAGCAGAAATAATATCTGCTTTTTGAATTCCTTTATGAACATTATAAATATTCAAAAACTCCTTAGCAATTGCAGGGATAAAGGCTTCTCTATTTTTTTCAGTAATAATTTTAAAAATAGAAAAAGTCACTGGATTGAATTTCTTCTCAAATAGATTAGAAAGTATAGCCATTTTATCCTGATGCTTGATAATCGGACTTTTAAATGTCAGGACTAAGTCGTGATTATTTTCACAAATTTCAACGAAGTCTACCATATCAGCATAAACTTGGTCCAATGATTTTTTTTCAACGGCTAAGTCTAAAAGGGCTTTTGCGTATCTATGTGCTACGATTGTTTGAGACATTTTCTAAAATTATTTAATACTGATGCTTTCCATCAAATCATTTACCAATTTCTCTTGAGCTGATTTATCTTTTAATTCAGATTTTAATACTTTTTCTGCTAATTCTAAAGATAATGAAGCAGCTTCTTTTCTTATTTGAGAAATTGCGGCATTTTTTTCTTGTTCGAAAGAAACTCTTGCCTTTTCTATTTCCTCGCCAGCTGCTTTCTGTGCATCTGCTTTTGCATCAGAAACAATTTTTGCGGCAGCTTCTTTTGCTTCTTTTAATGTTTTATCTCTTTCAGTACGTGCTTCAATCAAAAGCTTTTCATTTCCAGCTTTCAATAATTCCATTTCTTTGCGCGTATTTTCTGCCATTTTAATGGCATCTTCAATGGAAGATTCTCTTTCATTTAAAATTTTGACAATCGGCTTCCAAGCGAATTTTCCCAAAGCGAAAAATAATACGCCGAAAATGATTAATTGCCAAACAATAAGTCCGAAATCAGGTGTAACTAATTGCATATTTTTATTTTTTAATTTTTTTAAAAAGCGCAATACTAAGCCTATTGCTTTTGAAGCATTGCGCTTTAGAATTTTATTTCAAGAAACTATCTTTCTTGAAACGTTTTTTTGAATTACTGTAAAGTAACCAATAAACAAATTACTGCAGCGAATAATGCTACTGCCTCAACGAAAGCAGCAACGATTAACATCGCTCCTTGGATTTTACCTGAAGCTTCTGGCTGACGAGCAATTCCTTCCATTGCAGATCCTCCAATGTTACCGATACCTAATCCAGCTCCAATTGCAGCTAAACCAGCACCAACACCAGCTAAACCAGTTCCTACAGTTACTTCCAATAATGATGATAAAATAGACATAATATAAAAATTAAAAAGTTACAAATTATTAATGATGGCCTTCTTCAATAGCTGCTCCAATATAAGTAGAGACAAGCATCGTAAAGATATAAGCCTGAATTAATGCTACGATTAATTCAATAACATTCATGAAAATTGAGAATGGTACTACTGCAATTCCTAAGAATGCAGATTTGAAAATGAAAATTAAAGAGATTAAACTCAATAAAATTATGTGTCCAGCCGATACGTTTGCAAATAAACGAACCATTAAGGAGAATGGCTTCATGAATACCCCAACAATTTCTACTGGAGTAAGAATGATTAACATCCATTTTGGTACTCCTGGCATGGCGAAAATATGGGTCCAGTAAGTAGATTTACCATTTAAGTTAGTTACTATAAAAGCGATAATTGCCAAGGTTCCTGTAATCGCAATATTTCCTGTTACGTTTGCAGCACCTGGTATTAATCCCATCATATTATTAAACCAAATATAAAAAAAGATGGTTAATAAATAGGGCATGAATCTTTCGTAATGCTTTGACCCAATATTTGTTTTAGCAATTTCATCTCGAACAAAAACGATGATCGGCTCAAATGCAGATTGTAATCCGGATGGTGCTGAATCTGGGTTTTTCTTGTATTTTTTTCCTATTCCAATGAAAATTACGAGTAAAAGTACAGCCGAAATAATCATCGACATAACATTTTTAGTAATGGAAAAATCCCAAACTTTTTCTCCATTTTCAGCATGAATTTTATCATGTTCCATTACAAGGCCATTTACAGCTACAGGTTCATGATGTTCATTAGAAAATTCAGAAGAAGAATGAAATTCTAAACCTCCTGAGGCAGTATACACAATTACCGGAAGGGGAATCGTTCCATGATAATGACCGAAAGTATATAAATGCCATTCATGAGAGTCGGCAATATGATGCATAATTAATTCGCCTGCATTGAACGCTTCTTCATCTTTTCTGATTTCTTCGCCAATTTCATGTTCCATTTCACGAATTTCTTCAACAATTCCAATTTCTTGCTCAGGATTTTCATTTCCCGATGCATTGAAATTTATAAATGCTAAAATTAGCCCGAAAAACAGGGTGAAAAGGGTCTTTTTCGCTTCACAAATAGTTGCCAACATCGTATATTTTTATACTTTTAAACTTAGTTTTTAAAATCGCGTCGCAATTTACGAAGCAAAGTCATTATTTCAAAATTTGTGGAAAATAAATAAAGTACAAAAAAGTTTCCAACGAAAATATAGATATTTTGTATTTTTAAAAATGCGAATATTCCTATAAATATTAAGCTTGAAATAAATCTAAATGCTTGAATTCCCATCATAAATTGAATTAATTTTTCTCTTCCATTTTTCCATCCGATCTCAAATAATAGTTTATTTAAATAGGAAAGAAATATAAAAAATACCAAAATATAATAAATATTTTCATGGATATATTCCGAGAAATCAGTTTGTTTAATTCCCCAAAGGATTAGAACCAAAGATGCATAAAAGATAATTAAATGAAGGGTTTTCATGCTGTTTTTCTATTTTCAAGTTCTTTGAAAAAATCTTGCATAGGATTTATTTCCAAACGAGTTAATTTTTGCCATAGCCTTATTGCCTTGGTCATTAATCCCCCTTCAATAAGAAATCCATCATGGCCATACAAGGAATCTATCTTTTGAAAATAAGCATTTTCGATATTATTTGCGAGGAATTCTTGTTCATTTATGGGGAAAAGTGCATCAGATTTAATGCCAATCACTAAGGTTTTCGCTTCAATCGTTTTTAATGCGGCTTTAATTCCCCCACGATTTCTGCCCACATCTTGCGAGTCCATCATCTTAGATAAAAGAAAATAGGAATAAGCATTAAATCTTGATGCCAATTTTTCACCTTGATATTGCTGATAACTAGAAGCCCTAATTCCTGTTTTTATATCATTTTCTTTTCTAGATTGCGTTATTTGGTAGGTTTCATAATTTCTGTACGACAATAATGCCATTGCTCTAGCAGCTTTCATTCCTTCTATTCCAGCTTTTGGATTTGAAAGGTGCCATGTTGGGTCTACCTTAATTGCCATTCTTTGCGATTCATTAAAGGCTACTCCCCAAGGAGAATGTAAGGCATTGGTGGCAACTAAAATTAATTGTTCATGAATTTTTGGCTCAATTATACCCCATTCCAATGCATGTTGGCCCCCCATTGATCCCCCAATCAAGGTATTAATTTTCTTAATGCCTAAATGTTTTCTTAATAATACAAAACTATTTACCACATCTCTGTTGGTTAATTCAGGAAATTCGTGAAAATAGGGTTGATGATTTATTGGATTAATGGATAATGGACCAGTACTTCCATAATGAGATCCAATAATATTTGCACAAATAATGAAATTTTTATCTGGATTGAATAATTTATTCGGACCTACCAAGGATTGCCACCAATCGGCCACATCATGACTTCCAGTAAAGGCATGGCAAATCCAAATGACATTATCTTTCCGAGCATTTAATTTACCAATTGTTTGGTATCTTAAACTTAAATTCGGAAGTTTTCCGCCAAATTCTAAATAAAATTCTTCCTCTAAAGTAAATAAATGATTTTCAGGCTTCATTCAATATCTTTTATATTTCCTTTCAGGTATTTCCTGAAGGTAGGAATTAGCACCTTGGTAGACCTTTTGTCTCCGGTTGCCAGA
>CAZVFE010000036.1:0-6350 GCA_964626405.1 uncultured Cytophagales bacterium
TACAGTAGTATTTTTGTAGAGGTAAAAATTTTCACTCTTTTTTAGAACATAAATATCTTTGCAATGTTCTAAATAAACTTTGAATTGTACTAACAATTATAATTTATGAAATCTATGAATAAGAAAATTTCCTTTATTCTTACCTTAATCATTTTTTCCCTGCATACTTTAAATGCACAAAATCGATTAATAAATGGAAAGATTACAGACGAAAATGGGATAGGCCTTCCAGGTGCTACTATTCAAATTAAGGGTACCAATATCGGTGTCCAATCTGATGTAGATGGAAACTATTCTATCGAACCTAGTAGTGGTGCACGCACTCTTTCATTCTCCTTTGTAGGATATGAATCGAAAGAAGTTTTAATTGGAAGTCAAACTTCTATTAATATTCAATTATTACCATCTAACAATGACTTAGACGAAGTTGTAGTAATTGGTTATGGTACTCAAAAAATTACAAATGTTTCTGGAGCAATAGCTACTATTAAATCTGCAGATATTAAAAAGCTCAATCCCGTTCGTGCGGAAGATGCCCTTCAAGGTAGAGCTTCAGGAGTAACTGTGATTTCCCCAGGTTCTCCTGGTGGTAAGCCTACTGTTCTAGTGCGTGGTATTCCTTCATATTCTGGGACAGATCCAGTTGTAATTGTAGATGGTTCAATTCAAACTTTAAGTGATCTTAATTCAATTTCATCTGCTGATATTGAATCAATAAACGTTTTAAAAGATGCAGCTACCACAGCCATTTATGGTGTAAAAGGAGGTAATGGTGTGATTGTAGTTACTACCAAATCGGGTCGTAAAAATCAAAAAACGGAATTTAATTTCTCAACATCTTATGGTATTCAACAAGTCCTAAATCAATTGGGTGTTACCAATGCTTCTGAATATTCAGCTATAATTAACGAAGGTAGTTTAGCCTCTGGAGGAAATATTAAATTTCCAGATTTAGCTTCGATTGGAGTAGGTACCAACTGGCAGGATCAGATTTTTAAAACTCCAGCTTTTCAGACCCATACTATTTCAGCAAGGGGTGGGGCTGAGAATTTAACCTATTTTGTTTCGGGTGGATACCTTGGTCAAGGTGGTATTGTTGGCGGTTCAGATAAATCTTATTTCAATCGTTTAAATGGTACGATAAATTTAGATTTTGATTTAACTAAAAAAATTAAATTTATTGCAAATACAAGTTTTGTGAATATTAAAGGGGCGGCTGTTCCAGAAAATTCAATTAATTCCGTACTATCCAATGCAATAAATTTTGATCCTACTGCTCCAGTTTTCAATAATGTTCCCGGCAGTTATGGTACTTATGGTGTGAGTAATAATATACTTTCTGAAATATTTAATCCTCTTACTCAATTAGAAAACACACATAATTATTCCAACACGAATAAATTATATGGAAAACTAGAATTACAATATAAAATTTTGCCGGATTTAAAATATACCGCAAGATATGGTTATACGCTAACAGACGTTACTAGTAAATCTTTCAATCCTTTGGTTTATTACGGTGAAAGCCATATTAATTCAACCTTAAATTCAGACGGTACTCCTAAAATAGGGGTTAATAACTCAGTTTATCAGGAGAAAACAACCTATTTCAATTATACCTTTGAACAGTTTATGAATTACAATAAAACTTGGAATGATGTTCATAATTTTGATGCTATTCTAGGTATTTCATTGGCGAAGGTAACAGGAAATTCCATCAATGGGTCAAGACAAGATGTACCTTTTAATTCTTGGGATTATGCAGATATTTCTTCCGCAACAGGTACTGCCCCAAATTCAGGAATTAGTTTAGCAAATTTTAGATACGAAAGAAGAAATTTATCTTATTTCTCAAGATTTAATTATGATTATAATGAAAAATACCTAGCATCCTTTTCCGCAAGAAGAGATGGCTCTTTTGCCTTTGGTAAAAATAATAAATTTGCCAATTTTTATGCAGGATCCTTGGGTTGGGTAGTTTCTAAAGAAAATTTCTTTTCCTCAGACTTTTTTAATTATTTGAAAATTCGAGGATCTTATGGTACTACAGGAAATGAAAATGTTAATCCCCAACTTCAACAAATTTCAACGTTAGTTTATAGCTATAATTTAGGACAAAATGCAGGCTATACCTTCGGAGATTTACCAACTTCCATCGGTGCAACTGTTGCCTCATTTAAGAATGATAATTTAGGCTGGGAGAAACAAACCCAAGCGAATGCTGGTTTCGATCTGGACTTTTTAGATAGTAAATTTAGTCTAACAGCAGATTATTTTGAAAAGCGAATAAGTGGATTATTATTTACTCCTTCCTTATCACTTTACCTAGGTACAGCAGCGGCTCCAAGTGCTAATATTGGTACAACAAAAACCAGCGGTTTCGACTTAAATTTTGGCTATAATAACCGTTTGGGAGAAAATTGGTCTATCCGTACCAATATTACTCTAACACATGCCAAAAACCTGGTAACAAATACCAATAATGGAATCATTCAAGGAGGTTATTATGGAATCCCTAGCCAGTCAGTTACTAGATTTGAAGCGGGGTATTCTCCAGGTTATTTCTTTGGATATAAAACAGCAGGACTATTCCAAACTATGGAAGAAATAAATGCCTCTCCAACGCAGCCAAATGCTCAGCCAGGGGATATTAAATATGTGGATATTAATGGAGACGGAGTAATAAATGATCAGGATAGAACTAAAATTGGGGATCCTTTCCCTCAGTTTACAATTGGTCATAGTTTAAATATTACCTTCAAAAATTTTGATTTATCTACTTTCCTTTATGCATCTATTGGAAATGATATTTATAGAGCTTACGAAAGAAATCTAGCAATGACAAATAAACCTAGGTCAGTATTGGCAAGATGGACAGGACCGGGTTCTACAAATGATGCTCGTTACCCACGATATAGTTTTGTAGATGGAAATAATAATACAAGAGCATCTGATAGATATGTTGAGGATGGATCCTTTTTGAAAATTAAAAATATTCAATTAGGATATACCCTGCCAGCAAAATTATTGGCAAATAAATCAATCTCCTCATTGAGAGTTTTCGCTCAAGTGAAAAATGCCTATACCTTCACAAAATATTCAGGCTTAGATCCTGAAATCGCGGGGGGTATTTTGGATTCTGGAGTTGATAGAGCCTCTTATCCTCAAGCTCGCACATTTTTAATTGGTTTAGATATCAGATTTTAATAAAAATTAATTCAGAAAATGAAAAATTTAAAAAATATATTGAGTGTTTTGTTCCTAACAGTTTTAGGATCCTCATGTAGTGATTTTGTGAATTATGACCCTAAGGAAAATTTCCAAATTACAGCCGATGATTATCTAAAAACATCAGATGATTATCAAAAAATGGTTATTGCATGCTATTCTCCTATGCAATGGTTATGGCAACTTCAGGTAATAGGAGATGTTGCTTCAGATAATTCTGTTTCCGGTGGAGAAAACGCAACGGACCAATTAGGATTTCAACAAATAGATGATTTTCAAATCACTCCGGTAAATTCTTACCTTACTGAAGCTTGGAAATCTTGCTATGAAGGAATCAATCGTGTTAATTATTTAGTTGAAAATCATGATAAATTAGACTTTACAGGAAAAGAAGCTTTATACGGACAAATATATTTCTTGAGAGCTTATTATTATTTCAACTTGGTTAGAAATTTTGGAGATGTTCCCTTATTTACAGAAAAACGTTTAGGGGTTTCAGATTCTCGTACATTATCTAGAAGTCCGAAATCAGAAGTTTACGCACAAATTGAAAAAGATTTATTAGCTGCGATTGAGGTTCTGCCATTAACGAATCCTGAAAAAGGTCGTGTAACAAAGTATGCAGCTCATGCATTATTAGGAAAGGTATATTTATATGAAGAAAAATTCTCTGAGGCGGCAGATATTTTAGAACCTGTAATTAATGGTCCATTCAGCCTAGTAAGTAATTTCGGAAATATCTTTTTAGCAGCAGGTGAGAATGGTTCAGAGTCAGTTTTTGAAGTCCAATATTCAAATATTAGTCCATTCTATGATTGGTCTAATCCTGGTAGAGGCCAAGGAAATCTTGCTGTTCAGGTTTGTGGTATTAGAAATATAACGGGTTCAAGTCCTTATGCACAAGGTTGGAGTACCAATCTTCCAACACAAGATTTAAAAAATGCATATGAGTCTGGGGATACTAGAAAGGATGTTACTGTATTGGATATTGATGCCTATATTGCAGCAAATCCTAGTTTCAATATTACTTATCAGGTAGCACCTTATAAAAATACTGGTTTATATAATCAAAAATACCTTCCAAGAAAAGGTGAAACATCCGGACAGTTGGAATTGAACTATCTTAATAATTTTAGAGCGATTCGCCTTGCAGATGTATTATTAATGGCAGCTGAGGCAAATAATAGAAAAGCTAGTCCGAATGATTCAAAAGCCCAAGAATATTTAAACAGAGTAAGACAAAGAGCATTCGGGGACAATAACCATAATATTACTTCTACTGGCGAGGCACTAAAGCAGGCAATCTGGAAAGAGCGTAGATTAGAATTAGCCATGGAGGGTGATCGATTCTATGATTTAGTTAGAACCGGACAAACAACAATACTCTCAGGTTTTGAAGTAGGGAAAAATGAGGTTTTCCCAATTCCTCAGCAGGAAATAGATGCCTCTGATTTAACTCAAAATCCAGGTTATTAATCCATTAAATCACTTAGAAATATGAAAAATATTAAATATTATTTAGGATTTTCAATTTTATTGATGGCCCTGGTGGGTTGTCAGAAGGATTTCTTTCAAGATATTTCCTTTGTAAATTCTGGTACAGCTCCTGATAAATTATCTGCACTTTTTACCATTGCTCAAGATAATACAGGAAATGTCAAAATTACTCCAAATGGTGAGGGCGCAACTAATTTTGATGTAAGTTTTGGAGATAATACTCCAACCTCGGCTACTGTTGAAGCCGGACAATCCGTATCACATAAATATGCAGAAGGGGTATATACTGTAAAACTTACTGGATATTCTTCAAATGCAAAAGTAACAGAGGCGGATCAGGAATTAACCGTATCCTTTAAGGCACCAGAAAATCTTGAAGCGAATATAGAGATAGATAATGGAAATAGTTTCCAGGTAAATGTTTCCGCTACTGCTGATTATGAAACCTTTTTTCAAGTTTATTTCGGAGAAGATCCAAATGAAACTCCTGTAAATTTTAATGAAGGACAAACTGTTAATCATGTTTACCAAAATGTAGGAACTTATTCCGTAAGAGTGGTGGCTTTGAGTGGTGGACAAGCAACTTCAAGTATTACAAAAGAGGTAACAATTTCCAATCCTATATTATTGCCATTGGATTTTGAGGGCCCAGCAAATACCTATTCTTTCACGAATTTTGATGGCGGGGTAATTACAATTATTAATAATCCACAAAAAACAGGATTAAATACAAGTAACCAAGTGGCGAAGATGGTGAAAAATGCAGGACAAACTTGGGGAGGAAGTTTAATTCAATTAGATCAGGCAATAGATTTTAGTTCGAATAAAATCTTTAGAATGAAAGTATTTTCTCCAAGAGTAGGAGCGAAAGTATTGTTGAAGGTTGAGAACGCAACTAATTCAGGAATTAATTTTGAAAAAGAAGTATTAACAACTAAGGCAAATGAATGGGAGGATTTAGCTTTTGATTATTCACTAATTAACACGGCAAATTCTTATCATAAAATTGTTTTGATTTTTGATAATGGAACAGCTGGAGATGGTTCTGCTAATTATACTTGGCTTATAGATGATATTAGACAAACCAATGTATTACCTTCCAATCAATTGAGTTTACCAGTTACATTTGATAATTCTAATGTGATTTATAATCCAGTAGATTTTGGTAATGCATCAACCGTATTAGTCAATGATCCAGTCAATTCAAGTAATAAGGTTTTAAAGACTACGAAGCCTTCTGGTGCTGAAACCTGGGCAGGTACTACATTAGGTGCTGGCGTAGGATTTTCTAGTCCGTTTGCCTTCGCTTCTGGAAATGCAACAATGACAGTACGTGTTTATTCTCCGGCAGCTGGATTAACTGTAAAATTAAAGGCGGAAGATCATTCAGATAATACAAAATCAGTTGAAACGGATGCTGTTACAACCAAGGCAAATGCTTGGGAGACCCTTACTTTTGATTTTACCAATCATTCTTCAGGAACATCTGCCTTAAATACCAATTATACCTATGATATAGTTTCTATTTTCTTTGATTTTGGAACAGCAGGCTCCGGAAAAGTATTTTATTGGGATGATGTAAACCTTGTCAATAATTCTATAAATCAAAGTTTGACCATTCCTTT
>CAZVFE010000036.1:6450-16453 GCA_964626405.1 uncultured Cytophagales bacterium
AATCAATGGGAAGATTTAACCTTTGATTTTTCAGGAATTAATAAAACGAAATCCTATCAGAAAGTAGTCATAATATGTGATTTAGGAACAGTAGGAGATGGAAGTGCAAACTTTACTTATTTATTAGACAATATCACCCTTAAATAAGCATGAAAATTATGAAAAAGCATTTAAAATATTTGTTTGTAACATTTTTAATAGGGGGTATTGGCCTATTTTCTTGTGCCCCTGAGGAATATTCTTTTGGAGACTTAGTTACTCCAACAGAATTAAGTTTAAATGCTGCAGTGGTAGGACAAACCAATGCGGCACCTGGGGGGGATGGTAGTGGAAAAGTTACTATTTCTACCTCTGCAAAAAATGCAATTACTTATAAGGTAGACTTCGGTGATGGGAATGTTCAAATGGTGCCCGAAGGAAGTATTGAATATAAATATTCCACTCCAGGATTTGGAGATTATACCATAACAGTAACAGCTGTTGGTACGGGAGGAGTAACATCTGTAATTAGTACCAATGTTCGTGTATTTGTATCGTTCAATGTGCCACCAACTATATTAGAAAATCTAACTGGCGGATCGTCTAAAATTTGGATAATTGATCCATCTGTTTCAGGACATGTTGGGGTAGGACAAGCAGATTTATTCTGGAGTAATTATTATTCAGCAGCACCAAACGAAAGGCAGCCATTCTTGTATGATGATGAGGTAAAATTTGAGGTAATTGATGGAAATGTAAATATGACAGTAGATAATAAAGGAACTACTTCGATTATTGCTGCAGCAACTGCTTTTTATGGATTCTCAGGACCAGATGGTGGTTATGCATTGGATACAGAAGGCAGGAAAGTTTTAGCCTTTTCAGATGCTACTTCAGGATCAACACCTGATGTATCTACCCAGATTCAATTTACAGTACCTGGCAATGGAATCATTTGTTTTGGTACAGGAGGAAAAACATATGAAATAATTGAAATTACATCAACTAGTATGACGCTAAGAAATATTGGAATAGATGGTTTAGCATGGTATCAAAAGTTAAAGGTTAAATAATGAGAGAGCAACTGCATCGGATTAGTTTAATTATTGTTTCAATTTTTATTCTTGCAGCTTGTAAGCCAGGAACTGTGGAGCCCGGAATGGATAATTCCGTGCCCACCAACCTGGTTATCGAAACAACTGTTAGTACAGATGGAACCGGAAACGTAGATTTTAGAGCCACTGCCAATAATGCGGTAAGCTATGATTTTGAATTTGGCGATGGGGTAATTAAAACCGGAACGAATGGAAAAGTAACCTATCAATATACTTTAGCAGGGACAAACAATTTTACAGTAAGAGTTACTGCAAAAAGTGCATCAGGAGCAAGCATAAAAAAAACCACGTCAATTGATGTAACTGTAGAACAACAGACCTCTGGTTTAATTTGGTCTGATGAATTTGATATCGATGGAGCTCCAAATCCTGAAAAATGGGGTTATGATATTGGTGGCGGAGGCTGGGGAAATGGAGAATCTCAGTATTATACCAATCGATCATCCAATGTAATTGTAAAAGACGGAGTGCTAAAGATTACAGCTATAAAAGAAACCATTGAATCAAATGAATATTCCTCTGCAAGGATATTATCAAAAGGGAAATTTGATTTCAAATATGGAAGAGTGGAGGCAAGGGCAAAACTTCCATCTGCAAAAGGTACTTGGCCAGCAATTTGGATGTTAGGAAGTAATTTTTCAGAAGTAGGATGGCCAGATTGTGGGGAAATTGATATTATGGAACATGTGGGAAATGATTTAAATAAAATCCACGGAACCTTGCATTATCCAGGTAGGTCAGGTGGAAATGCCAATACAGGAAGTAAAACATTTAGTAATGTTTCTACCGAATTCCATGTCTATGGTTTAGAATGGGATGCAAGCATTATTAAAATGACGGTGGACGGTCAAACCGTACATACTGTGGCGAATAATTCAAGTATACCTTTCAATCATAATTTCTTCTTCATTCTAAATGTAGCGATGGGAGGAACTTTTGGAGGAGCAATTGATCCCAATTTCCAAACAGACTCAATGGAAATTGACTACATAAGAGTATATAAATAAACAACATATTAATTCTTAAACTAAATAATTAAAAATGAAAAAGACGTATTTAAATTTAATTAAATCAATACTAAGTATCTTAGTAGTGGTATTAGTGGTAATTGCCTGTAAAAAGGATGTAATTGAACCAACCCCAACTCCAGAGCCAGAACCAGAGCCAGCGAAAATTGTAGTTGGAGACTGTTCCGACTTTACGATTGGAACTGTTAATTTAAATTCTGCAACATTAGATTTTGAATGTTCAGGATTAACTTTCGCAGATTCAACTGCCTACAGTGATGCAAATACCAATGGTACATGGGGAAGATTTGGTGATAAAGGAGTTACAGGTTCCTATTTAGCACTTACTTATGCAAATAACCCTTCAAAAGGAGGAATCAATACTTCTGAAAAAGTAATTAAAGTAACAGAAAAAGCTGCAATTGAAGCTTGGGCTGGTTTCTTCTTTAATTTAAGTGAAAAAGTAAATTTCCCTTCAGGAAAAGAAGCAGTATCTGTAGATATCTATTCTGCAGCACCAGGACAAAAGGTAACCCTTAAGTTAGAAAATAAGGCGGATAATACAGTTTTTAAAGAGGCGACCTACTCTACAACTGCTTCAGGAGCTTGGGAAAAAATTACCTATAATTTTTCTGCTGAGGAGTCTGGAAAATATGATAGAGTTACCATGATTATGAATAATGGAGCAAGTAATTCTGCTGATGTAGTTTATTATTTTGATAATATCGCCTTTACTGAACCAGTGGATAGAGGAACTCCTAATTCTGCAGCAAGTTCTCCAACCTTAGCAGCTGGAGAAGTACTATCCATTTATTCTGATGCATATACGGATGTTACTGGAACAGATTTTAATCCTGGATGGGGACAAACCACTCAGTTTTCTGAAGTTGAAGTTGTATCAGGAAACAAAGCATTAAAATATGCCGATTTAAATTATCAAGGAACGCAGTTTGCTAGCCCACTGAATGTAAAATCTTATAATTCAATACATATTGATTATTGGACAGCAAACTCTACAACATTGAATTTTTATTTAATTTCTACAGGACCTAAGGAAACTGCAAAAGCACTTCCTATAACAACTGGAGAGTGGAAATCTATTGATATTCCTTTATCTGAATTTGTTGCGGTGGATTTAGCAGATGTTATTCAGTTTAAAGTTGATGGTAATGGCACTGTTTTCTTTGATAATATTTATTTCTGGACAGATCCTAATCAAGTTACAAGTACATTAAATCTTCCTTTGGATTTTGAAACAGCAAATTTGGATTATAAAATTACCAATTTTGATGGTGGAAATCTAACCGTAGTGGATAACCCAAATAAATCGGGAATCAATACAACTAATAAGGTTGCTAAAATGGTAAAGAATTCAGGACAAACTTGGGGAGGTTCATTCATGACCCTTACTTCTCCTATCGATTTTTCTACAAAAACTGAATTCCACATGAATGTACATTCTCCAAAAGTAGGGGCTAAAGTCTTATTAAAGGTTGAAAATGCGGGGGATGGTGCCATAAACTTTGAAAAAGAAGTAGCTACTACCAAAGCAAATGAATGGGAAGATTTAACCTTTGATTTTTCAGGAATAGATAAGACTAAATCCTATCAAAAGGTAGTAATTATTTTTGAAAATGGAACTATGGGAGATGGTTCAAGTAATTTTACTTATTACATAGATAATATTAAATTGCAATAAAATATTAGATTATAAATATGAAAAAAACGATTTTTTTAATAGGTATTTTAACCATAGTTTTTGGATTTAAATTTTCTGAAGATAAGCCAAAGGAATACAAATTAGTTTGGTCCGATGAATTTAATTATTCAGGAGAAATAGATAAATCCAAATGGTTTATGGAAACAGAGGCCCCACAGAATGGCTCATGGTATAATGGGGAATTACAACATTATACTGATAGAGCAGATAATGCTTTTGTAAGTGACGGAACATTAAAGATTGTAGCCAAAAAAGAGCGTTTTCATTCTACAGG
The DNA here is from genome assembly GCA_964626405.1 of uncultured Cytophagales bacterium. Lineage (GTDB taxonomy): Bacteria > Bacteroidota > Bacteroidia > Cytophagales > Spirosomataceae > CAZVFE01. Next base: position 10,546 of record CAZVFE010000036.1, read on the forward strand.
AACTGATAAGGAATTTACCTCTGCTAGATTGAATTCCAAATTCCATTTTACTTATGGAAAAGTAGAGGTTAGAGCAAAATTGCCAAGAATGCAGGGCACTTGGCCTGCTATTTGGGCTCTAGGTTCAGATTTTAAATCAAATCCTTGGCCAAGATGTGGAGAAATTGATATCATGGAGCAATTATTTGAAAATCATAATATGGTTCAATCTGCAGTACATGTGGCAGCTAGATATGGTGATAGAACCCTGGTTGGAAAGGTAGATGTTTCAGATGTTACTGAAAACTTTCATGTTTACGGTTTAGAATGGGATGAAGAAAAATTGGTATTTTCTGTTGATGGAAAACCTTATTTAACCTACAAACCAGAAAATCGTAATGATGATTTTTGGCCATTTTTTAGAGATCAATTTTTGCTATTAAATGTGGCTGTTGGAGGAAATCTAGGTGGATCTGTAGACCCTAATTTCACTCAAGATCGAATGGAAGTAGATTACGTTAGAGTTTATCAATAATTTTTTTTGTAATAGGTTTGGGGAAATAGCCACCTTTTAGGTGGCTATTTTTATTTTACACCAAATTTAAAAATCGTATTGGATTTATATTTTTGTCCTGGTTCTAATACAACTGTTGGGAATTGTTTTTGATTAGGAGAATCTGGGAAATGTTGGGTTTCTAAACATAATCCAGTTCTATAAGGAGCATTTGTACCATCCAAGAAATTTCCAGTATAAAATTGTATTCCTGGTTCATCCGTAAATACTTCCATAATTCTTCCAGTTGGGGCATGCCTCAACTCAGCTGCTTTTCGCATTCCCTCGCCATTAACTACCCAACAATGGTCATAACCTAAACCCCTACTTAATTGCTCATTTTCTTCTTCAATATCTTTTCCTATCGTTTTAGGAATTGTAAAATCAAATGGGGTATCCTTTACTGGAATAATTTCTCCAATCGGAATAAATCCTTCATCAATTGGGATGAAATTGTCTGCAAAAAGATTTAATTCATGATTTAAAATTGTAGAATCAGTAGTACCTGCTAAATTAAAATAACTATGTTGAGTGAGATTTACTATAGTTTTTTTATCAGTTTCTGCTGAATAATTTACTTTTAATTCATTATCCTTGGTAAGTGTGTATATTACTTTTGATACTAAGTTTCCAGGATATCCTTCCTCACCATCATTACTTGTATAGGTTAAACTTAATACTGATTCTCCATTTATTATTTCTGAATCTGCCTTCCAAATTACCTTATCAAAACCTAAAATTCCACCGTGTAAATGGTTTTCTCCATTATTTTGAGCTAAATTATATTCTTTCCCATCTAATGTAAATTTTCCATTTGCTATCCTATTGCCATATCGCCCAATTAATGCTCCGAAATAGGGGTTTTTTGTTTCATAATCCTTTAAATTATCAAACCCTAATACTACTTCTCCAAAATTTCCCTGTTTATCTGGTACTATAATCGAGGTAATTATCCCTCCATAATTAATTATTTTTACTTGCATGCCAGAGGCATTTTTCAAAGTAAATAATGTAATTTCCCTACCATCTTCAAGCGTACCATATAGTTCTTCTTGAATACTTTCATTGTTTTTTACACTAGAATTACAGCCTATTAGATTTAATAGGATAAAAAGGAGAAATAAAGTTTTTTTCATAGGTTTAAAGGTTTTATTCTACACAAAATCTATCTCCAATGGAAGTTTTCTAAGTCTTTTTCCAGTGGCAGCGAAAATTGCATTTGCTAAGGCAGGGGCAACCGGTGGTAACCCTGGCTCACCTACTCCTTTCATCCTCTTTCCACCTGTCAAAATATGAACCTCAACCTCTGGCATTTCATTCATCCTTATTACAGGATTATCATGAAAATTCGTTTGTTGAGCTGCACCTTTATCAAAACTTATTCCATTTTTAATCGCAGCCGTAATCCCCATTGCAACCGCACCTTCCATTTGCGCTCTTACTGTATCCGGATTCACCACTGTCCCAAGGTCAATCACCGCATATACCTTATCAATTTTTATCGCATTCCCAACCTGGCTCACTTCTACCACCTCTCCAGCTAATCCAGCAAAAAATTCATATTGAGCTACCCCTCTTCCTTTTCCCTTTGGTAAGGGCTTATCCCATCCAGACACTTCCTTTAATTTTTTCATTAATATCTGCGCATCTGACCCCTCCTCCATATTATTCAATCTGAATTCCATTGGATCCTGCCCAGCTTTTACGGCCATTTCATCCATAAAACATTCATGGGCAAAAGCCAAAGTAGAACTCGTTACAGACCTCCATGCTCCTAATGGAATATTTATCGGCGCATAAACAAAGGTATTTTTCATATTCGGTACCACATATTTTTGTTCCGATATGGCCTCAGTCATTGTCCTATCTGCTATACTCTCATCCTTCATTGGATCTAAAGTAGGGGAAATAACTTTATGCTGCCAGGAATCTAATTTCCCATTTTTTAAAGATCCCTTCATCGCCGAAAATGTTGGCGGTCTGAATGGCCCTTGTAAAGTATCATCCTCCCTCGTCCATACCAATTTCACAGGTTTCTTTATGGCTTTTGATATATTTACCGCCTCAATTATAAAATCTGTAGATAATCTTCTTCCAAATCCTCCTCCTAAATAGGTTACATGTAAATCAATATCTTCTTTAGAAATGCCATATTTTTTCGGGAAATCATTAATTACCGAACCTGGTACCTGAGTAGGTGCCCAAATTTCTAATTTTCCATCTTCCTTCCAATAAGCAGTACAATTCATGGGCTCCATTGGAGAATGCGTTACAAAACAGGTTTCATAAAATGCTTCAACTGGTTCCCCCGCATTTTTAAATGCCTCATCAAAATTTCCTTGTGAATGTTGTACCGCCCCTTCGTTTTTACCCATCTCCCTTAATTTTTTATAATAAGAAGAGGTATTGAATGCGTCATTTCCCTGATGATCCCAGTTAATTTTTAAAGCCTTTCTTCCTTTTAATGCTGCCCAATAATTTGTTGCAATAACTGCAACCCCAGTAAATTTATAGGCCCCCTGATCTCTCTCCACATTGATTACCTCTAAAACCCCCGCCTGCTTCATAGTCTCCTTGGCATCAATAGAAATTATTTTCGAGCCAAATACATTGGATCTCTCAATAGATGCATAAACCATACCTTCAATTTCAGCATCTATTCCAAAACCCGCTTTGCCTCTTACCTTTAAAGGAATATCCGGCCTTTTTGTATCCTTCCCAATAATTTTAAAATCCTTTGAATCTTTTAATTTTGGTGTTTTGGGAGCACTTAATTTAGAAGCCGCCTCCGCTAATTCACCATATGACAATTTTTTCCCAGTCGACTTATGAATAATAGTAGCATTCTCAGCATAGCACTCCTCTACTCCAACGCCCCATTGATTAGCCGCTGCTGTCATCAACATTTCCTTTGCAGATGCTCCAATATTTCGCATCTCAGTATAACTCATTCTTACAGAAAATGAGCCTCCCGAAAATTGCATTCTTCCATATTGAGCTTGTCCATTCGCCGCCTTTACCTCATATTGGTCTGGCCTTACTTCCAATTCTTCAGCAATTAATGCCGTAATTGACTGTGCAGTGCCCTGACCCATCTCAGGTTTATTATTTATTAAAGTAATTTTACCAGATTTTTCAATAATTATATACGGACTTATCTCTGCCCCAATCTCCTCAATTCCATTTAAGTTTTCTACCGTATTTTTTCCGTTTATACTTGAAATCCCTAATACAAAAGCCGCAGACCCTAGGCCTGTGAATTTGATAAAATTTCTTCTATTGATCGATTGATTTTCAGTATTTTTCATAGATAAATTTTATTAGTTTAGGAATTCGCAACTGAAATGATGGCCTTCTTGATTCGTAAATAAGTACCACATCTACAAATATTGCCCGACATATACTGCTCAATATCCTCTTCAGAAGGATGAGGATTAGACTTTAAAAGAGATACCGCAGACATAATTTGTCCGGACTGGCAATAACCACATTGTGGGACTTGATATTCTTCCCAAGCATCTTGAACTTTTTTAATTAAAGCTTCTTCGCTTTCAATCGTGGTGATTTTTGCATTAGGATCTACCGTAGAAATCATTGTTTGGCAAGATCGAATAGCGAGGCCATCTAAATGAACTGTACATGCCCCACATAAACCAAGGCCACATCCAAATTTTGTTCCTTTTAATCCTACATAATCTCTTATTACCCATAATAATGGGGTATCTGGGTCCGCCTCTACTGAAGCTTTTTTTCCATTGATGGTTAAATCGTATTTCATAATTAAAATATTTAAGGCAAAATAAAGATAGTAAAATTTATTCAGGAATAGAATACCCAATATTATAAGGCACCCAGCCTGCCTGCATACAATCCCATACCGGAGCATCCTTATATCGAATATTATTTAAATTAACATATTCAACCAATTTGTCAAAATACTTATTCGGATCCCCATTAAAGCGATCTATTAAAATTCTGGATTTTGTTTTTCCCGCCACGGCAAAATAGCCTAATACTTCTTGGTCAGGCTTATTTGTGCAAACCAAATTTCCCAAAATTTGTGCTGGAATTTTATCAAACAAGCCTCCTCCAATTTTTCTTTGATCCTCCAACCTCTTCCAATAATTAAAATATTTGGAATCTACATGATATAATTCAAATTGAACAATATAATTTGTAAAATCATGAAAATTTACTGGAGCCGTTTCAATCTTTAATTCTTGTCCATCCACCAAAAAATCATCCAATAAACTTATAGTTGAATTAGGTGGGGCTTGCCAACATTTAGACTTACATTCTGGTACAGGTGCTGGTGGAGGCGGTGGATTCGGACAAGTCGTTAGAAATTCAATAAAATCTTGTCTTTTAATAAAATAAAAATCCTTAGTATTTTTCTGATCCTTTAATTTTAAATCAATATCGAAATACATATCTTCTATTTTAGCTGCCTCCACAAATTGATAATCAGCCTTTGAAAATTCATTTGGGGCCAATAAGGTCTCCTTGGTGGATTGAATAGCCAATCCGTTTTTCGTATTTATATTTAATTGATAATTCGCACCAATTTCCCCAATAAAATCATTCGGACTTTGGTATAAACCAGGATTAATTTCTACTAAATAAATTTTATCTTTTTCATTTTTTGTAATAAATACTTCTGCGCCAACAATTGGATCTCCCACAAACTCAGTTGCGTCATAAGCATTATAAGTTGTTGTCTGATTTATTCTAAATATATAGGGTCCAGGTAAATTTGTAATCTCTCCATAAACTACTATTCCATTGCTAAGATTTTTCGTATTGAAATCTTCAATTTCTTTTTCGCAAGACCAAAGAATACTCATCATTAAAATTAACAGACCGATTCTTTTCATTAGAATTTAATATTATAAGTGATCGATGGGATAGCAGCTCCTAAAACAGATAATTCAAAGGCTCTTGCCTGGTTTACAGTTCCGGTGCTTGATCGAAAAAATATAGAATATACATTCGCTCTAGAAAGTAGATTATAGATTGAAAAATTCCAACTTTGTTCTTTTTTATTCCCTTCCTTCGGTTCAATAGTAATTCCAATATCCAATCTCATATAAAAAGGAATTCTTTCTTGATTTCGTAGGGTAAAACTTGGTGTTGAATATCCATCTAAAATAGGTGCTATATCAGCAATATCTAGGAAAGTATATTCTCTGCCCCCGTAAGTATAGGTTTTTGGAACTAAACCCTGTCTGGGAAATATTCCATTTGCATAGGCGTAATTATATACATCATTAAAGGCATATAATTTATATCTCCCATTTGGGAAAGTAATCGGCCTTCCTGAAGAATAATTGAAATTGGCATTAAAGGAAAATCTTCTATTTAAACGGTAATTCCAAA
>CAZVFE010000037.1:0-16213 GCA_964626405.1 uncultured Cytophagales bacterium
ATAATTAAGAATTATGAAAAAATTAAAATTTTCTTTTCCATTGCCAACAATTTTGATTTTGTTGGTTTTAGTCTTTCAATCTTATTCCCAAAAGATTGATTATAAGGCACAATATGCCTTGGCAGAAAAGCAATATACTTTGATGTTAGAAAATCATCCTGATACGTCTGTGACAATTCATTCAGCGGATCAAAATGGCTATGTGGATCGTCCATCTTCGTGGTGGTGTAGTGGCTTTTTCCCTGGAGGACTATGGTATTTGTTTGAAGAAACTGGTAATACAAAATGGAAAGAAGCTGCCGAATTATGGTCGAAAGCCGTAGAGAAAGAACAATATAATAAAGGAACCCACGACTTAGGCTTTATGATGTATTGTCCTTTCGGAAATGGTTTACGGTTAACAGGTGATTCTCATTATAAAGAGGTGTTAATCCAGTCTGCGAAATCATTATCTACTCGATTTGATCCTAAAATTGGCTTAATTAAATCTTGGAATTCATTTAAAGGAGGCTATAAATACCCTGTGATCATTGATAATATGATGAATTTGGAATTATTGTTTTGGGCAAGTAAAGAAACAGGAGATATGTCGTATTACAATATTGCCATTACCCATGCGATGAATACGATGCGAAATCATTATCGTTCGGATTTTTCCTCTTATCATGTAATTTGTTATGGACCGAATGGGGAAGTCTTGGCCAGAAAACAGCATCAAGGATATATTGATGAGTCTACTTGGACAAGAGGACATGCTTGGGGGGTATATGGGTATGTAATGACAGCAAGGGAAACAGGGGATCAATTATTTTTAGATTTTGCTCAAAATATTGCCGATTACTATTTGAATCATCCGAATCTTCCTGAAGATAAGATTCCATATTGGGATTTTAGTGCACCTAATATTCCAAATGAAGAAAGAGATGCAACCGCAGGAGCAATTATGTGTTCGGCATTATATGAACTTTCAGAATTAGTTGGAGGTTCTAAAGGGAAGTCTTATCGTGCACTTGCGGATAAGATGTTGGAATCTTTATCAAGTCCTGCATATCGTGCTCAAATGGGTGAAAATAATCATTTTTTAATTAAACATGGAGTAGGTGCAAAAGGATTTAATTCAGAGGTGGATGTTCCCTTGATTTATGGGGATTATTATTTCTTGGAAGCCTTGAAAAGAAGTAGAGGAAAATGATGGAATAAGCTTTAAAGTTTAGCTATTTTTTTGTAATTTTAAAGCTTTATTTAAATCCATCATTACATGTCCAATAAAAAGATTGAATCGGCCTTAATTTCCGTTTTTTACAAGGATGGATTAGAGCCGATAATTAAAAAATTACATTCAGAAGGGGTTACTCTTTATTCAACAGGAGGTACACAAAAATTTATCGAAGATTTAGGGATTCCAGTAAAGCCAGTTGAAGGCTTAACGGGTTATCCATCCATTTTTGGAGGGAGAGTTAAAACCCTTCATCCAAAGGTTTTCGGTGGTATTTTATATCGAAGAGGGTTAGAGGAAGATGTTCAAGTAGCAAGTGAATATGAAATTCCTTCCTTAGATTTAGTAATGGTTGATTTATATCCTTTTGAAGAAACTGTAAAATCAGGAGCTTCAGAAGATGATATTATTGAAAAGATAGATATTGGAGGAATCGCCTTGATTAGAGGAGCAGCTAAGAATTTTGAAGATGTAGTTATTATTTCATCTAGAAATCAATATGGTAAATTCTTGGATATTTTAAATGAAACAGGACGCTCTACTAGTTTAGAACAAAGAAGAATGTTTGCCAAAGAGGCATTTTTGCAATCTTCAAGTTATGATAGAGCTATTCATAATTATTTTGCTGGGGAAGATGGAGGAAATCTTCATCAATTTGATCATTTGCCAGCAAACGAATTGCGCTATGGAGAAAATCCGCATCAAAAGGGAGTTTTTTATGGAAATTTAGATGAGTTATTTGATAAACTTCATGGTAAAGAACTTTCTTATAATAATCTTGTAGATGTAGATGCTTGCCTTTCCTTATTAGATGAATTCAATGAAACTGCCTTTGTTATCATCAAGCATACCAATGCTTGTGGTGTAGCAACAGGAAATTCCGTGAAAGATGCTTATTTAAAAGCCTTGTCTTGTGACCCTGTGTCGGCATTTGGAGGAGTTTTAGCAACAAATCAGGAGGTAGATGTGGATGCAGCAAATGAAATTAATTCCTTGTTTTGTGAAATTTTAATAGCTCCTAGCTTTACTCAGGAGGCTTTAGAGATTTTAAAATCCAAGAAGAATAGAATTTTATTGAAAAGAAAACCAGTTGATTATCCTAAAAATATGTTTAAAACCTTATTAAATGGGGTTTTAGAACAAGATAAGGATAATGTTTCTGAAACTATAACGGATTTTAAACCAGTAACGAATAGAAAGCCAACAAATTCTGATCTAAAAGCCTTAGAATTTGCTTTGAAGATTTGTAAACATACAAAATCCAATACAATTGTATTAGCGAAAGAAGGACAATTATTGGCCTCAGGGGTTGGACAAACCTCTAGAGTTGATGCTTTGAAGCAGGCTATTGAAAAAGCAAAAGAATTTGGATTTGATCTTCAAGGGTCCGTAATGGCATCGGATGCATTTTTCCCTTTCCCAGATTGCGTGGAAATAGCTCATCATGCTGGAATTATTGCAGTTACTCAGCCAGGGGGATCAATTAAAGACCAAAATTCCATTGATTATTGTAATGAAAATAATATCTCAATGGTATTTACAGGAATTAGACATTTTAAGCATTAATATTGATTGCAAAATTCAAAAAAAATACGTATTTTGTATTAATAAAAACCAACTAAAAAAGTATGTCAGAAAATCAAGGACAAACCAACGAAAGAGCCAATTATGGCGCGGATAATATTCAAGTTTTAGAGGGATTAGAGGCAGTAAGAAAAAGACCCTCCATGTATATTGGAGATACAGGAATTAAAGGACTTCATCATTTAATTTGGGAAGTAGTTGATAACTCAATTGATGAGGCTTTGGCAGGTCATTGTGATACAATTACGGTAACTATTCACGAGGATAATTCAATTTCTGTAAAGGATAATGGTAGAGGGATTCCTACAGGCATGCACTCAAAGGAGAAAAAATCTGCTTTGGAGGTAGTAATGACTGTGCTTCACGCCGGTGGTAAATTCGATAAGGATACCTATAAAGTGTCTGGAGGTTTGCACGGGGTGGGGGTTTCTTGTGTGAATGCCTTGTCAACAGATTTAAAGGTAACCGTACATCGTGAAGGAAAAATATTCCAACAAGAATATAAAATTGGTGTACCTCAATATCCAGTAAAGGAAGTTGGAGAGACCAATATTACAGGAACAATCGTTCATTTTCATCCAGATGATACCATATTTTCTGTAACAGAATATAATTATGAAAGGGTTGCAAATCGTTTGAGAGAACTTTCATTTTTAAATGCTGGGATAACTATTAAATTAATAGATCTTAGAGAATTGGATGAAGAAGGAAAGCCATTAGAGGAAGATTTTCATTCAGAAGGAGGATTGAAGGAATTTGTTACATTCTTAGATGCTAATAGAGAAGCGCTTTTAGATGAGCCTATTTACATGGAAGGAGATAAGAATGGAGTGCCAGTTCAGGTTGCCATGTCGTATAATACTTCCTATACAGAAAATGTAGTTTCCTATGTAAATAATATCAATACAATTGAAGGGGGAACACACGTTGCCGGATTTAGAGGAGCTCTTACTCGTACCCTAAAAAATTATGCTGATAAATCTGGAGCACTTGATAAATTAAAGATTGATATTTCAGGAGATGACTTTAGAGAAGGTCTTACCGCAGTAATCTCGGTAAAAGTAGCTGAACCACAATTTGAAGGTCAAACGAAAACCAAATTAGGAAATGGTGAGGTTTCCGGAGCAGTTTCTGCTACCATGTCAGATTTATTAGAATATTGGTTAGAAGAGCATCCAAAAGAGGCTCGTCAGATTGTTGCAAAGGTTATTTTAGCCGCTCAAGCTCGTCATGCTGCAAGAAAAGCAAGAGAAATGGTGCAGAGAAAAACCGTATTAGGTTCTAATTCTTTGCCAGGAAAACTTGCAGATTGCTCAGATAATGACCCACATTCTTGTGAAATTTACTTGGTGGAGGGAGACTCCGCTGGTGGAACTGCAAAACAAGGTAGAAATAGGAGCTTCCAAGCAATTCTTCCTTTAAGAGGTAAAATCTTGAATGTTGAAAAAGCACAAGAATATAAAATTTACGAAAACGAAGAGATTAAAAATATGATCACTGCGCTTGGAGTAAGTTTTGGAAATGAGGATTCAGAAAGAACCTTGAATATGGAGAAATTAAGATACCATAAAATCATCATCATGACCGATGCCGACGTGGATGGTTCCCATATTCGTACTTTGATTCTTACCTTCTTCTTCCGTTATATGAGAGAATTAATTGATAACGGATATATTTATATCGCACAACCTCCTTTATACCAAGTGAAAAAAGGAACAAATGTACGCTATGTTTGGACTGAACAACAAAGAGAGGAGGCAATTCGTGAATTAGCAGGTACAGGTAAAGAAGATTCCGTAGGAGTACAAAGATATAAGGGTCTTGGAGAGATGAATGCAGAACAATTATGGGAAACAACGATGAATCCAGATACCAGAACTTTAAAACAAGTTACCGTGGAATCTGCTGTTGAATCAGATTTGTTATTTTCGATGTTGATGGGAGATGAAGTTGCTCCAAGAAGAGACTTTATTGAAAAAAATGCTAAATATGCAAAAGTAGATATTTAATACAAATTTAAACCGCCATGTCTAATTCACTGATTTCTTATTTCAATCCAAAAAACTGGATTGTCAATTTATTGGAAATAAGAGATTCAAATAGAGTTTTAGAGAAGTCTCTTCAAAAGTCCTATGAAACAATAGGAAAATCAAAATTTATCTCAAGAGATTTGTCTTGGTTGAAATTTGATGAACGAGTTTTAGATCAGGCTAGAGATAAAAATAAATCCTTATTTGATCGACTAAAATTTTTAGCGATTACAGCATCGAACCTAGACGAATTTTTTACAATTCGTGTAGGTTCTTTGTATAATTATATTGATTTTGGAAAGGAACGCTTAGATTATTCTGGTTTAAGTGAAATTCCATTTAAAAATGCTTTGATTTCTGCTGCCCAGGAATTGTCTGCAGAAAAACATCGTTTATTCATCGAAGAAATTCTTCCTGAATTTGAAGGAAATGGGCTTCATCTGGTAAAAAGTTTAAAAGAATTAGATTCTGAGGAGCTAGAAGAAGTAAATAATTATTTCAAAAGGACCATCTATCCTATGCTAACCCCGATGGTTTATGATTTTACCCATACCTTCCCAAGTCTATTAGCAAAAACCTTGATTTTTGGAGTAGTTAGTAAAGGAGATACTCCTACCAAAAAGAAGGAAAAAGATGAAAGAAAAATTTCTTTTATCCAAATTCCACAAAACCTTTCCCGTTTTTATATCATTGAGAGAGATAATCTAGTTTTATTTATTCCTATTGAAGAAATAATTCGAAATTGTCTAACTCTGCTTTATAAAAATGTGGATGTTGAATCTATCTCACTTTTTAGAATTACCAGAAATGGAGATTTTGATTTAGAGGAACATGAGGATACCGATAAAGATTTTGTGGATGAGGTAAAACAAAAAATTAAAGATAGAAGATTAGGTAGAGTGACTCGTGTGGAGGCAGAAAAGAATTATTCCAAATTCTTGATGGGAGAGATGTTGAAAAGATGGAATCTTACAGAGGAAGATATTTTTGTTAAACAATCCATTCTTGATTTTACCTCCTTTTGGCAAATATTAAAATATCCAGATTTTAAATCAAAATTGGCAAAAACACCTTCTCCAATTAATCCAATTGGAACGGAATCCAATAGCTTTGATGATATTTTCGATACGATGAAAAAAGGAGATATTCTTTTACATCATCCTTTTAATAGTTTCGAACCTGTTATTCAATTATTAGAACAATCAGCTGAAGATCCTCAAGTTTTAGCAATTAAGGTTACTTTATATCGAATTTCAAAAAATTCACGGGTGTCTGCAGCACTTTTAAGAGCCGCCGAAAATGGTAAACACGTTTCTGTTTTATTTGAAGTAAAGGCCCGTTTCGATGAAGAAAATAATATCCGAGAAGCGAATCGACTTCAAAAAGCCGGATGTTTTGTGATTTATGGTATTCCAGGTCTAAAAACGCATACCAAATTATTGCAAGTAATTAGAAACGAAGGTACCCATGTATTGTCTTATGCCCATTTGGCCTCCGGAAATTATAATGAGGAAACGTCAAAATTATATACGGATATTGGCCTATTAACAACCGATGACCGTATTACTCAAGATATTTCGGAATTTTTTAATGTAATAACGGGTCATAGTCTTCCTACTCAATACCAGCATTTAATTACGGCTCCAAAAGATTTAAGGAATAGTTTATTATCCATGATTCAAGATGAAATTTCAAATTTTAAAAAAGGCGTTTCTTCTGGAATTTGTTGGAAAGTAAATTCACTTCAGGATGATGAAATAATGGAAGCCCTTTACAAAGCCTCCAAAGCAGGTGTGCCAGTATTTCTTATAATTAGAGGAATTTGCTGTATTAGACCTCAAAGAGAAAATTTATCAGAAAATATTTATATCAAATCTATTGTAGGAGAGTATTTGGAACATAGTAGATTATACTATTTCCATAAAGGAGGCGATCCTGTAATCTATGGAGGTTCTGCAGACGTCATGGTTCGCTCTTTTGATAGAAGAATTGAATCCCTTTTTGAATTAGTCAATCCTACTGCCAAGGCTCAGGCCATTACGATTTTGGATTACAATTTAAAAGACACTGTAAATTCTTATGAAATGAGAGAGGATGGATCTTATTGGAAAGTTGAATCTGAAAAACCATTTAATATTCACCAAGAATTTTATAAATTGTCAAAAGAAAATTTGGTTGATAAAATTGATTTCCTACACTATATAGATGTAGCAAGTCAGGAACTACATTTATAATACGAAATTACCATGGAAAGATTTGTTGGCCTCATTGGAATAGTATGTATTCTTGGACTGGCCTATTTATTGTCAAATAACCGAAAAGCAATTAATTATAGAACAGTTGGCGTCGGATTATTACTTCAATTTTCACTTGCGGTTTTTATATTGAAAACTGAAATCGGACAATATATTTTTCAATCTGCTGGAGAGGTAATTAATATTATTTTAGATCAAGCTCAGAAAGGTGCTTCTTTTGTCTTTGGTTCCTTGGTAGACACAAATTTAATGACTAAAACCTTTGGGGTTGGAAATGATTATATTTTCTTTTTTAAAATTATCCCTACTATTATTTTAGTAGCTGTTTTGGTAAATATTTTCTATTATATTGGAGTTTTACAAAGGGTGGTTTATTTTTTAGGAATTTTCATGAAAAAGATCATGGGAGTTTCTGGGGTAGAGGCCTTATCCAATGTAGCTTCAGCATTCGTAGGCCAAGTTGAGGCCCAAATAATGATTAAGCCCTATTTAAAGGATATGACAAATTCCGAATTAATGGCTTCTATGGCAGGGAGTTTTGCTTGTATTGCTGGAGGGGTAATGGCATTATATATTTCTCTTGGGGTACCAGCCCCTTATTTATTAGCAGCATCTTTAATGGCTGCACCTGGTGCCTTGGTGGTTTCTAAAATTATGTTTCCAGAAACTGAAAAATCTAAATTTTCCGATACAGTTGAGTTGAACACGCAGAAAACCCATGTAAATATAGTAGATTCAATAGCAGCTGGATCATCGGAAGGATTGAAGGTAGGTTTGAACGTCGTAGCCATGTTAATTGGTTTTATTGCGCTTATCGCTATTGTGGATTTATTATTAGGTAAAATTGGTGGTTTATTTAATTTTTCTGAATTATCGATGAATTATATTTTGGGCTATTTATTTTCTGGTTTTGCTTGGGTAATGGGTGTGCCAGCTCAAGATATTCGCGTGGCAGGTGCTTTGATGGGTGAAAAAATGGTAGTAAATGAATTTGTAGCATATCTAGATTTAATAAAGGTAAGGGAGACTTTAGACCCAAAAACGATTGCCATCACCAGCTTCGCACTTTGTGGTTTTGCAAATTTTTCCTCTATTGCCATTCAAATAGGTGGAATTGGAGAATTAGCTCCAACAAGAAGAAAAGACTTGGCTAAATTAGGTTTTAAAGCACTTATTGCCGGTACACTTGCCTCATACTTGAGCGCTACCTTCGCAGGAATTCTTTTTTAAACAAGATGTTTTGATTTTTAATCTAAGCAACTGTTCAAATAAATTTCGTAAATTAAAGTCGTGAGAATTGATGAAAGCACCATACAGCAAATTAAATCTGTCGCATCCTTAACAGATGTGATAGGAGATTATGTGTCTTTAAAAAAGAAAGGTGCAAATTTTTGGGCATGTTGTCCTTTTCACGGAGAAAAAACACCTTCTTTCTCTATTTCCCCTTCAAAGGGCATTTATAAATGTTTTGGCTGTGGCAAGTCAGGTGATTCTATTCGTTTCATCATGGATATTGAAGGTATTAATTATGGTGAAGCACTTCGTCAATTAGCCAAAAAATATGGAATTGATATTCAAGAAGAGGAATTTTCGGATGAACAATTGATTCGTCAGAACGAAAGGGAATCCTTATTGATTCTTTTGGAACATGCCAAGAACTTTTTTGTAAATCAGTTAAAAAATACGGATGAAGGAAAATCAATTGGTTTGTCCTATTTAAAGGAAAGAGGCTTTTCGCAGTCGACAATCGATGCTTTTGACTTAGGATATTCCCCGGAAGCTTGGGATGCCCTAAAAATAGATATTGAATCAAAGGGTTTTAATGAAAAAATCATCGAGGAATCAGGTTTGCTGACACAAAAAAATGAGAAGGGGAATCAATTTGACCGTTTTAGGGCTAGAGTAATATTTCCAATTCATAATGTTTCAGGTAAAGTGATTGCCTTTGGAGGAAGAATTTTAAAATCAGATGGAAAGGCCGCTAAATATTTAAATTCTCCAGAGTCAGACGTATATCATAAATCAAAAATAGTTTATGGTATTTCTCAGGCTAAATCTTCTATTCGTACGGAAGATAAATGCTATTTAGTAGAGGGTTATACAGATGTGATTTCTCTACATCAAGGAGGAATTCATAATGTAGTCGCTTCATCAGGTACTTCCTTAACCCAAGATCAAATTCGATTAATTGCTCGTTTTACGAATAATATTTATGTCCTCTACGATGGGGATATGGCAGGTATAAAGGCTGCTTTGAGGGGGATGGAATTGATTTTGGCTGAAGGTTTATCAGTTCATTTAGTCGTATTTCCAGATGGTGATGATCCGGATAGTTTTATAAGAAAAGTAGGAGAGGAGAAATTTAATGAATTTGTAAGTTCAAATGCCAAAGATTTTCTAAGTTTTCAGGCAGATTTATTAATGAAGGAAGCTGGAAAAGATCCTTTTAAGATTTCTGAAGTAATTAAAGAAATGGTACAGAGTATTTCTGTGATTCCAGATGCTATTCAAAGAGAAATTTTCGTAAAGAAAACTGCTGGTTTAGTTGGAATTTCAGAGGATGTTTTATTAGGGGAATTAAATAAAAAAACCCTCAATAATTATAAAAAGGCTGTAAAAGATCAATCTTTAGAAGATATAAAAATTCCAGAAAATCAAAACTCTGGTTTGCAAGAAAAACCATTAATAGATTCAAATTCAAATTTATATTACCAAGAATTAGAATGTATTCGACTGGTTGTATGTTTTGGCAATATGGAAATTTCCCCTGTTGCGGAACCTGGAAGGACAGTCCTAGATCATATTCAAGATGAATTGGAGGATTTTACTTTTGAAAATTCTTTATTTCAAAAAGTTTGGGAATTTGGATTGGCGAGAAAAAATGCGAATCAAGATTATTCATTAAAAACCTATTTACACGAATCAAATCCAGAGATTCAAGAATTAAGTATTAATCTCTCTGCTGAAAAATACCAACTTTCTCCTGTTTGGAAAGATAAGCATGAAATTTTCACTCCAGAAGAAACCCAATTATTAGAGGATTTAGTTTTTAAAAATAGTTTAAGATTGAAGAAAACGAAAATCGATTTAGAAATTGAGGAAATTCTTGTAAATCTTAAGAATGAGACGAATGAAAAAACGCTCCAAGAGTACATGGAGCGCTTTGTCGATTTAAAAGAGATTCAAACAAATGTTTCTAAAATCCTCGGTAGAGTCATTGAAAACCGTTAAGAACTACGAGTTAAATTCCTAAAATTTTCTTATTCAATTCTATATCTGCTCCACCTCCAGCGAAATCATCAAATACTTTTGAAGTTGCTTGAATAATATGTTGAGCAATAAATGGAGCTCCTTCTGTGGCTCCTTGAACAGGATCTTTAATGGCACATTCCCATTCTAAAACAGCCCAACCATCGTAACCGTATTGGGTTAATTTAGAAAATATGCTCTTGAAATCAACCTGACCATCTCCTAAAGATCTAAATCTTCCGGCACGATTAACCCAAGATTGATATCCTCCATAAACACCTTGTCTTCCTGTAGGATTGAATTCTGCATCCTTCACATGGAACATTTTTATTCTATCATGATATAAATCGATATATTCTAAATAGTTAAGACATTGTAGAACAAAATGGGATGGGTCATATAATAAATTAGCTCTTTTATGTCCTTTTACTTTTTCTAAGAACATTTCAAAAGTTACGCCATCATGTAAATCTTCACCAGGATGAATTTCATAACAAACATCAACACCACATTCGTCGAAATAATTCAGGATGGGTAACCATCTTTTTGCTAATTCTTCAAAACCTTGATCAACTAAACCTGCTGGTCTTTGAGGCCAAGGATAAACCGTATGCCACATCAATGCACCAGAAAAAGTAGCATGTGCTTTTAATCCAAAGTTTTCAGACGCTTTTGCGGCATATTTTAATTGTTGTACGGCCCATTCGGTTCTAGCTTTTGGATTTCCTTTTACGGAATCAGGTGCGAAACCATCAAATCCAGCATCATATGCAGGATTTACAGCAACTAATTGTCCTTGAAGGTGAGTTGATAATTCTGTAATTTCAACTCCTTTATCTTTTAGTTTGCCTTTGTATTCATCTGCATAGGTTTTAGATTCAGCAGCTAATTGTAAATCAATTGCACGAGGATCCCATGTAGGAATTTGTACCCCTTTATAACCTAAACCAGCTACCCAATCTGTAATGGTATCAATTGAATTAAATGGTGCGGCATCATCCATGAATTGCGCTAAAAATATAGCAGGTCCTTTAATCGTTTTCATAATTTAAACTTATTTATTGCTCGGTTTAAACATTTACCCAAGCTTGTTTTCTTGTCGATTCTAATATTCTTTCACAAATTAATAATTCTCTATATCCATCTTCAAATGTTGGGAAGCTAGGATTTTCTGGTTGTTTTCCTGCCTCTATGGCTGCATAAACTTCCTTGAATAATTGCTTTGAGGTATCAGGGAAACCTTCGTTATGTCCACCCGGGAAGGAAATAATTCCAGCCGCTGCTGAATTAGCTAAAGATGGATCTTTTAATAAAACTTCATTTGCCTTATCTCTATGGCCCATCCATAATTCGTTTGGCGATTCAGAATTAAAACAAAATGCTTTTTTAGATCCAGAGATTTCCAATTTAAGCTGATTTTTTCTACCTGCTGCAACTTGTGAAACGGTAATGGAACCAGTATTTCCATTATCAAAACGTAATAAAACGTTTGCTGTATCTTCTGTATTGATTTCTACATCTGCATAATCTTCAGGAGTAAGCATTTTACCTGAATAAGTTTCAATTGGTTTTAAAGGCTTTTTACGGATTTTATGAACGGTATTAAAATCAGCCATTACTTGAGTTGTTTTTAGGCCTGTAATATATTCAATGATATCCATTAAATGTGAGCCGATATCCGCAATTGCTCGTGAGTCCCCCGATTTATCTGGTTCTAATCTCCAATTATAATCTGTATTATAATACAACCAATCTTGAAGATAAGATCCTAAAACCGTAAAGATTTCACCTAATTCTCCACTTTCTCTAGCTGCTTTCATTTGGCGAACCATCGGGTAATATCTCAAATTGAAATGAACTGCATTAACTAAACCTGATTTTTTAGCAATTTCTACTAATTCCTCTGCTTCATGCAAATCTTTGGCCAAAGGTTTTTCGCAAACCACATGTTTTCCTGCCTCTAATGCTGCCTTGGATTGTGAATAATGCAAGAAATTAGGCGTGCAAATATGAACTGCCTGAATTTCTTCCACTTTTAACATATCCTCAAAAGTATATCCTTTTGGAATACCTAATTGGGCTGCTTTTGTATCTGCTAATTCTTGATTTACCTCACATAGAGCAACTACTTCTACATTTGGTAATCTTCTTAGGGCCTCAATATGTGCAGGACCAATAAATCCTGTTCCCACCACGGCAACTTTAATCTTGTTCATTTTTTATATTTTTAAATTGTAAATTTAGTCCACTTAGTATTTTCATCTTGTGCAGATTTTACTACATTGGCGATGAATGCCATTCCCCTAATTCCTTCATCAATTCCTGGGAAATCATAAATTGGGTCATGTGGTTTGCCATCCATTCTATTTCTCAATGCCATTGCAAAATTCCGATAGATATTTCCAAAAGTTTCAATATATCCTTCAGGATGACCTGCTGGTTGTCTTGAATGTGCACCAGCATTTGGAGAAAGTGACCCAACATTGGTACGGATCATTTTAGCCCCATCATCTCTAGTTTTAAATATTAAGGTATTTGGTTCCATTTGCTTCCAAACTAAACCTGCTTTGGTTCCATAAATTCGAATATTCAAATCATTTTCCTCCCCATTGCAAATTTGAGAACAATGTAATACGCCTTTTGCTCCGTTTTTATATCGAATTAAAATATTGGCATCATCATCCAATTTTCTTCCCTCCACAAATATGGTTAAATCAGCACAGATTGAATCAATTTCTAAACCAGTAATATATTCTACCAGGTTTTCGGCATGAGTTCCAATATCACCTACAGAACCTGCTGCACCACATCTCTCAGGGTCAGTTCTCCAGTCAGCTTGTTTTTGTCCGGTTGCTTCAACCAAATCAATTAACCAGCCTTGTGGGTACTCAACAATTACTTTTCTTATTTCTCCAATTTCCCCAGAATCAACTAAATATTTGGCTTCTTTCACCATCGGATATCCAGTATAATTATGGGTTAAAACATACATTAAACCTGATTTGTCGACAATCTCTTTTAAAGCCTTTGCTTCTTCAAGATTTAAAGTAGCTGGTTTATCACTCACTACATGAAATCCATTTTCCAAGGCCATTTTGGCAGCTGGGAAATGCACATGATTCGGTGTAACGATTGAAACAAAATCCATTCTTTCTCCCTCTGGCAATTGCTTTTCTTTTTCAATCATTTCAGCATAAGATCCATAAACCCTTTCTGGATTTAAATATAAGGCCTCCCCAGTTTCTTTTGATTTTTCTGGGGAAGAAGAAAATGCTCCGCATACCAATTCAATCTCTCCATCCAATTGTGCACCTCTTCTGTGTACTGCACCAATGAAAGCATCTAAACTTCCACCAATCATTCCCATTTTTATCTTTCTATTCGTGGATTTTCCTGCTTTACTAGAAGTTCCTCCTTGTATCATAGTTTTTGTTTAGTTTAATGGTTACAAAAATAATAAAAAAAGGTGGATTTTAGTCCACCTTTTAATCATAAATTACGATTCATTAATCATTAAGCTGTTCTTCTTCTCATAAAAATATAAAGAATTCCGAATGCTACAATTAGAATTAAAGGGAAGGTAGTCATATTGCCTAAAGCAATTTTTCCTGCAGCTAAATTTGCAGCTGCACCTTCTAATCCTTCAGCACTAACCTTTACCTTAGCTTCATCTATCCATCCACCTATAATTGGCTGGAAAATTGAGGAAGAGAACATTCCCATTCCACCTACTAAAGATAATCCTAAAGCACCTGATTCAGGAATATTTTCTCCTACAAAGCCAAGCATGTTTGGCCAGAAATAACAAATTCCCAAACCATAAACAATTGTTGCTAAGTACAACATATTTCCTTCTAATTGAGTCATTAAATATAATCCTGCAAAAGCGAATATTGCAGAACCTAATAATACTCCGGTAGTATTTAATTTCTTTACAATTGGTCCTCCAAAATATCTTCCAATTGCCATTACACCTGTTGCTAATGCTAAGATCAACATAGGAGATGCACCTGCATTTTCAAGTATTGGACCTACCCAGTTTTGTGGACCAAATTCTGAAATTGCTGTTAAAGCCATTAAAGCAAAGATGATTAAAAATAAAGGATTTAGCATAGCTTTAAAATTAGCTCCAAGTGAACTTGCCTCCTTTGCAGGTTTTGGGAAAGATTGACCCCAAAACATTACAAAATAAATGATTGTTGGAATCATTATGAACCAAATTTGTTGCTGCCAATGGAATCCAATATCTGTCATTAATTTAGATAATAATGAGCCTAATACGATTCCTCCTGGAAACCACATATGGAATCTATTCAGCATTTTATTGAAATCATTTCCTGAATATGAATCAGCTATCATCGGATTACAAGCTGCTTCCGTACAACCATTTCCAATTCCAATCAATAAGGTTGATAATAATAAAACCTCATAAGAAGAAGAAAAAATTGTAAGAACTATCCCTAATGTATGGGATACAAATGCCACCTGCATGATGGTTTTTGGACCAATTGAGGTGTAAAAAATTCCTCCTAAAATCATGGCAATTGGGAAACCTAAAAACCACATTTGGTTTATGGTTCCTAATTGAGTAGCATTTAGCATTAATTCATCCCCAATTTGAGTTAAAATACCTGCTCTTATACTAAAAGAAAAGGCAGTTGTGATTAATGCAAAACAAGATGCATAAAATAGCCTATTGGCGTTAACTGATTGATTCATAATGTAGTTGTAGTTTTATTTAAGGATTAAATTCAATAAATAGGTTTTTTAATCTTCAATTATAAATAATTTTTTTGGAATTAAGAAATTATATGTATATTCGAGAAGGAAAATTCTAACCATTAAATCTTATGACTCCCAAATTACCCTTCTTTCTCGATTTTTATTTAGCGCATTTTATGTAGTTGGTTATATTTATTATTGTACGTTGACTTGTTAACGTAAATTAGTGTTAGTGATTATTTTAAAGGTCAGGAATTTTTTCTGACCTTTTTTTTTAATTTTACTGAATGAAAAAATTTTTAATCCTCTTTATCTTTATCTTTTTTTCCTGTAAAACAGATTATTCCATCAATCCAGATGCTGTTGAGGAAGAATTGCTGGCTTTAAAAGATGATTATCCAAATCATAAAATTAAATTCAAAACGAATCTCGGAGAATTTATCGTTCAACTCTCTGATCGAACTCCAATTGCTACTACAAATTTCCTTCGACTTGTTCGGAAAGGCTATTTTGATGAACGCCCCTTTTATCGAAATGTTGGATTTTCTGCCATTCAAGGTGGGGGATATTTTGATGATAGATTAGATTATACCATTCCTGCTGAATTCTTGACTGATTATTTTCCCGAAAGAGGAAAGATTTGTATGGCGAGATATTTCGATGGTAATCCGGATAAACGCTCTTCCCCAACTGAATTTTTTATCGTAACGAATACAGAAGAAGCAAAACCATTTATCGGACAATTTGTGACATTTGGGGAGGTAATTCAAGGCATGAATGTTGTTGATTCAATAAAAGCGCAGCCCGCCTATTTTGAAAATCCTGTTGGGCCACGTTGGTTTGGAATTGAAATTATTCGGGAGAACCCTACTTGGTACCAAAACCTAGGAGACGCAATATGGAGGCTAATACGATAACCAAAAGGCATCCCAAGACATTCAGCCATAAAAAAGAAATCCATTCCTCATACCAAGCATAAATCACTACAATTTCAGCAAATACTGCTGCCCAAAATACTTGTGTACCTGTAGTTTTCTTAAAATAAAAGGCACATAAAAATACGCCTAAAACCGTTCCATAGAACCAAGAGCCTAAAATATTTACCACCTCAATCAGAGATCCCATTTTCGTTGCATATTCAGCAACAATTAGACAAA
>CAZVFE010000038.1:0-15633 GCA_964626405.1 uncultured Cytophagales bacterium
GAGATAAATCAAATTGGAAAAATCTTTACCCAAAGAAAAAACTTGGATTTGCTGCATATTTTTGTCACGATTCGTATGCGGCCCATGTCATTGATATGGATTTAAAGGATGATTCACCCATCATTCATTCAGTTGTGTCGGTAATGGATTGTGGAAGGGTTATTAATCCAGATGGGGCGATAAACCTGACAGAAGGAGCAATAGTTGATGGTATTGGGGCAGCATTGTTTGGAAAGCTAGAATTTGAAAAAGGAGTGCCACAAAGCAATAATTTCCATAATTATCGCATGATTCGCATGTCGGAAGCACCCAAAAAAGTAGATGTCTATTTTATGGAAAATAACCTCCCTCCTTCTGGTATGGGTGAACCAGCCTATCCTCCAATTTTAGGAGCTGTTGCGAATGCACTTTATGGAGCAACTGGAAAAAGATATTATAATCAACCATTTTTAGGAATTTAAATAAAGGAATTTTAAGTTTTTCTATTTAAATTTAAAGTTAACTCTAAGACCTATATTTAATTTAAAATGAAAAAATCAATTTTATTCATTTGCATAATCCTTATGCAAATAAATTCCTTTGCTCAAAATGAGTCTAAAATTATTGTCCCAAAAGGCTTTAATGTAAATATTTTAGCAAAAGATCTTGGTAAGACCCGACAAATCGCTATTACAAAATCTGGCGCGATTTATGCAAAACTTTCAAAATTGGTGGATGGGAAAGGTATATATTATTTAAACGACCTTGACAAGGATGGAAAATATGAGTCCCAAGAATTATTTGGAGATTTTCCGGGTACAGGCATAAAGATTCATGGAAATTACCTTTATGCTTCCTCAAATTCTGGTTTATTTCGCTATAAATTGAATGAAAACCAAGAAGTAATATCAAAATTAAATCCGGAAAACATTATTGCCGGGCTACCTGACCATGGTAGGGATAATGCAAAACCTTTTGTATTTGATAATAGTGGTGAAAATATTTATATGACAATTGGTTCTTGGAACGATCCTTGCCGAGTAGAAGGCACGGGAAAAGGCATGAACCCTTGTGTCATTTTAGATTCTGCCGGTGGAATATGGAAATTTAATGCTCAACAATCCAATCAATCTTTTGAAAATGGAAAGCGCTATGCCACAGGCTTAAAAAATGCAGTGGGAATTGATTGGAATCGTTCTACCAATACCCTATTCGCAACTGTCCATGGAAGAGGAAATTTCCATGATTTTTATCCAGAATATTATACCCCTGAAATGAGTCAGCAATTACCTGCTGAGACATTATATGAATTACCAAAAGAGAATTTGGATGCAGGTTGGCCCTATATTTATTTTGATCAAAAGCAAAATAAAAAAATTAAGGCACCAGAATATGGTGGAAATGGAAAAATGGAAGGAGGAGAAAATGCCATTGACCCAATTGTTGCCTTTCCTGCACATCTTGGTCCAAATGCCTTACATTTTTACCAAGGAAATATGTTCCCAAAAAAATATCGAAATGGAGCATTTATTGCATTTCACGGACAATCCCCTGAATTAAAAAAAGGATATTTAATTGCCTTTGTTCCATTTAAAAATGGAAAACCATCAGGAAAATGGGAAATTTTTGCTGATAATTTCGCCGGAGTTGATTTGGCTCAACCAAAAGGTCCAATTGAACATAGACCCTGCGGCATTACAGAAGGGCCCGATGGCTCACTTTATATTTGCGATGACTTAAACGGGAGTATTTTTAAAATAACTTATTCTAAAAATTAAATAATTATGTTCAACTCAAAATTGATATTAAACATTTTCCTAATTATTTTACTCGGAATAAATTTAGGATTTGCACAGGATAAATTAGCCTTACCGGCAGATGCTGACCCCAATGATGAAAATTGGAAAGGGATAGACAATGAAAAAAAAGAACCGATTCAGCCTTTGAGTCCGTCTGACCAGCAAGCTTTATTCCAACTACCAGAGGGATATATTATTGAACCTATTCTAACAGAACCTCAAATAGAACAACCTGCTGCAATTGCTTTTGATGGAATGGGGAGAATGTATGTTTTGGAACTTCGAACCTATATGTTGGATGCAGATTCTAATGGTGAATTAGAACCAAAATCAAGAATTTCAAGATGGGAGGATAAAGATGGGGATGGAATCTATGAAACTGGTACAGCCTTTGTTGATAATCTAATATTCCCTCGGTTTGTACTTCCTTATGGAAAGGACTGTATTTTATCAATGGAATCAGATCAAGACGAAGTTTATAAATATACAGATACCGATGGAGATGGAATAGCGGATAAAAAGGAATTCTTTACGAATAAATATGGAAGATCTGGAAATGTGGAACATCAACAGGCTTTTATGTATTGGGGAATGGATAACTGGCTATATTCAACTGTCAATGCCTTCAGAATAAGAGAAACAGAGAATGGAATTATTCGTGAAAATACAGGGTCAAATCGAGCACAATGGGGATTAACGCATGATTTAGATGGAAAATTGTGGTTCCAGGGTGGAGCTTCTGGAGTACCATCCTATTTTCAATTCCCTATACATTACGGAAATTATACCTTCAAAGATGAAATTGCTGAGGGCTTTAGAGTTCCTTATGGTGCTGCGGTAAAAATAGCCGATATGCAAGGAGGAATGGATGAAATTCGTCAGCCCGATGGCTCCTTGAATGGGGTGACAGGCTCCTCCGGAAACGATGTATATAAAGGTACTAATTGGCCCAAGGAAATGGTGGGACAATATTTCTATGGAGAGCCTGTAGCTAGGATTGTGCGACAAATTAATCCTGAATTAAAAGAAGGGTTAACAACGATTCATAATGTTTATCAGGAGGAAAAATCAGAATTTCTTCGTTCTACTGATCCCCTATTTAGACCTGTTGATATGGCAACTGCACCTGATGGATCCATGTATATTGTGGATATGTACCATGGGATTATTCAAGAGGGCCAATGGACGCCACAGGGTTCTTATTTACGTTTTAAAATTGAACAATATCAATTAGATAAAATGGTGGGAATGGGAAGAATTTGGAGAATTCGATACAAAGGAAATGAATTGAATAAGAAAAAACCGAATTTTTATTCGATTCCTTCCAAAGAATTAATTCAAGAATTAGCCAATGAAAATGGTTGGTGGAGAGATGCTGCCCAACAAGAATTGGTTTTAAGAAAGGATATGTCCATAGTCCCTGAGCTTATAAAAATGGCAAAAACAGGATCTTATTTATCAAGAACGCATGCTTTATGGACTTTAGAGGGATTAAATCAAATCAATTCAAAATTAATCTTGGAATTGATGCAGGATAAAAACCCAAAGATTCAAATTCAAGCGATGAGAGTGGGTGAATCATTAGTGAAGAGAGGGAATCAAGAATTAAATGGAACCTACCAAGAATTAGTCAATTCTAGTAATGATGAAGTGGCGATACAAGCCATTTTAAGTATGAAATTCTTGAAGATTCCTGAATTAAAAGAATCTGTAGAAAAGGTATTAGCGAAAAATAATTCAAAGGGAGTACAATTAGTAGGAAGCCAAAGTATTGAGGAAAAGAAAGAAACAAATAATCCATTTTGGGGAGGAAATGCGCTTAGTGATGAACAAATGGCTATCATTGAGCGTGGAAAATCTACTTTTAATGAATTATGCTCGCAGTGTCATGGAAATACCGGAATGGGAACGGATCTTGGGGACGGACGTTTATTGGCGCCGGCATTATCTGGAAATATTCGGGTTCAGGGACATCCCTCCTATGCGATAAAAGTTGTTTTGAATGGAATGAAAGGAAAGATAGAAGGAAAATCCTATGCTGGTGATATTATGGCTCCAAATAAGGAACAAAATGACCAATGGGTGGCAGATGTAGTTTCTTATATCAGGAAGGAATTATCCAATGGTGCAGGTTTTGTAAATGCAGAATATGTACAATCCATCAGAGAATCTATGCAATCTGAAGAAATTTATGAATATGACCATCTTAAAACAGAGATTCCTCAAATCCTAAAGCCTGAAACCAATTGGAATATCTCGGCATCTCATACCTTTACAAGAAGAAAAGGTGGAAATATTGATCCGAAAACAGCCTTTAATTTTGAAGGATGGTCTACAGGGGAAAACCAAGAAGCTGGAATGTGGTATCAGGTGGAATTTTCAGAAGAAAAATCTATTAATGAAATTCAATTTGAATCTCCTCGACAAATAAAACCAGGTTATCGTTGGGGGCAATCAGAAGGGCCTCCTCCCTTCTATAGTACGCATCCTAGAAAATTGGATATTTT
Organism: uncultured Cytophagales bacterium; assembly: GCA_964626405.1. Taxonomy (GTDB): domain Bacteria; phylum Bacteroidota; class Bacteroidia; order Cytophagales; family Spirosomataceae; genus CAZVFE01. The sequence goes on from CAZVFE010000038.1 coordinate 4,286, forward strand.
AGCCTCAGAAGATGGGAAATCTTGGAAGAAAATTCGTGAAAATTATTCTGCACAAGAAAATGAAAATATCATCGTAATGAATGAATTCAAAGCTAAATATCTAAAATTTGAATTGAAAGAAAAGATTGAAAGTGAATTTCCTATACCTTGGGAAATGCGTTCATTAAAGATTTTTGGGAAATAATTATTTCCCAATTTTCTTGAATTCAATATAAGAATAAATTACAGGGATTAATGTAATGAGGATAAGTATACTGATAAAAGGAATAAAGTTATTTTTCAAAATAAAATAAAGAACAAAAATCAGAATCCCTCCTACCATCCAAAATTTTGAAGCCAATTCATGGGTTTTTGTCCATACCTCAGGATTTTCTAAGGTCCAAGGTGTTCTTATACCTGCAAAATAATTTGGTTTTAATCCCTTAAAACTCCAACCTAAACCAGAGAATCCTAAGCCAATTAAGGCAAAAATCAAATTTGAATCTGCAGTATCTGGATTTTTTGTCATATATAAAATATAACTCATTAATAAGGAAATGAATAATTGAATGATCAATCTTAGCTTTAAATATTGGCTATCTTCAGCATCTATTTTTTTCTTAGGATCAATTTTAGGAATAAAGCGCAACAATAAATATAAAAACATAGGGATACCTGTGATAACAAATAATAATTCAGATTTCCCACCCATTCGATCGATATTTCCTTTTGAATTCCAATGCATAGGAACCTGATTCGGTAATTCATTCCAGATAATTCCTAAGATAATAATCGGAATTAATGCAATTAGTAAAATAATGATTTCTTTAGTTTTCATAAAATTGAATAGTTAAAAAAAATCTAAAAAAAATGATAAATGTGACCAATGTCACGAAAAATTAAAAATAAATTTAAAATCTTGTTAAATAATATTTATTTCAAATTACAAAAAAATCTAAACGTTAGCCATGAAACATCAAATTTTAATTATCGGCGGAGGAAACGCAGGAATCTCCATAGCAAGCCAGTTATTAGCCAAAGATTCATCATTGGATATTGCCATAGTAGATGGAAGTGAAAAACATTATTATCAACCAGCATGGACCTTAGTCGGTGGTGGGGCATTCAATATTGAAGATACCGTAAGGGATGAAGCGGATGTAATGCCAGAAGGAGTAAAATGGATTAAGGCCTTTGCCGACAAAATTGATGCTGAAAATAATAAAGTAACCTTGAATAATAAGGAGGTAATTGAATATGAATTTTTAGTTGCAGCTCCTGGTATTCAATGTAATTGGGGAGAAATTAAAGGTTTAGAGGAAACCCTTGGAAAAAATGGGGTAACTTCTAATTATCGATTTGATTTAGCTCCTTATACCTATGAATGCATTCAAAATACCAAGAATGGAGTGGCAGTATTTACTCAGCCGAATACTCCAATAAAATGTGGAGGGGCTCCAATGAAAATCATGTTTTTAGCATCGGATTATTTCAGAAAAAACAAATCTGGAAATAATGTACAATTCATGAGTGGAGGTGGGAGAATATTCGGAGTAGATAAATATGAAAAGGAATTGAAGAAAATCATTGAAAGGTACCAGATCACTCCTACTCTAAGTGTAAAAATGACGGAAATTGATGGAAAAAATAAGGTGGCTACTTTTATTGGTTTTGGAGAGGGAAATAAAGATAAGGAATACAAAGTAAAATTTGATATGATCCATGTCACTCCTCCTCAGTCTGCGCCAGATTTCATTAAAGCAAGTCCATTGGCAAATGAAGGAGGTTGGATTGATGTTGATAAAAATTCATTACAGCATAATAAATACCCGAACGTATTTGCGGCGGGAGATGCAGCAGGAATACCGGTATCTAGGACCGGCGCGGCTATTCGTAAACAAGCACCTGTGCTAGTGGCAAATTTATTGTCTGTGATTAATGGAAATAAAACTGGTTACTCATATGATGGCTATTCTTCTTGCCCGATCGTTACTGGATATGGAAAATTAATGTTAGCGGAATTCGATTATACGAATACGCCCAAAGAAACATTCCCTTTTGATCAATCAAAAGAAAGGTGGACGATGTGGGTATTAAAGAAATATTTATTACCATTCTTTTATTGGACAAGAATTTTACCTGGAAAAATGTAGGATTTAATTTAATTCGAAGGAATAGGGCATAGATTCTTGTGCACCTTTCCTAGTAACTGAAATGGAGGCTGCTATTATTGATTTTTGAATAGCTGCTTCCATTTTTACATTATCGGCTAATTGGGCGGCCAAGCAACCATTAAAACAATCTCCTGCAGCAGTAGTATCAATTGCTTGGACAACTTTTGCTGAAAAAAATTGGAATTTATTTTTATTCATCCAAAATACTCCTGCTGAACCCAATGTAATAATTACTTCTTGTACTCCCTTGTTCATAAACCATTCAGCCATCTTTTTTAATGAATCCTGATTTGAATATTCAATACCTGTTAAAAAGGAGGCTTCATGTTCATTAGGTGTAATCATGAATAAATTTGAATAGATCGCATCTGGAAGTGGCAAGGCAGGTGCTGGATTGATGATTAATCTATTGCCAATTTTTTCAGAAATTGCTTTTAATTTTTTTATGGTAGTCAAAGGAATTTCCAATTGGCAAATGAAAATATCTTCTTTATTGAAATTTTCAAGAATTTCCTTTTCCTGATTAAGTTTTAGGTTTGCATTCGCTCCAGGTGCTACAGTAATACTATTATTTCCATTTTTATCCACGTTAATCAAGGCAATACCTGTAGGATTAATCGGATCAGAATGTATAAATTGAAAACTTACTCCTTCTTTATTAAAATTTCTTAAATGATCTTCTCCAAAACTATCTTTGCCAATATTGGCATATAGAAAAACTTTTGCATTCATCCGCGAAGCCGCAATTGCCTGATTGGCTCCCTTCCCTCCTAATTTTTTCATAAATTCTCCACCCAAAATAGTTTCACCTGATTTTGGGATTTTTGGTGTATAAATTATTAGGTCAGTATTGACACTACCTAGCACTAGAATTTTTGACATTTATTTAGGTTTAGAATAATAAAATTTATGAATTTTATCAAAAATACCCTAATTATTTAACCAAAATTTTCAAAATTTCATCGTCTGACTTCAATAGAAAAAATCCAGTTAAATTTTTGGGATTAATTTGAATGGATTGGCTATTTTTTTGTCCCTTTAACTGAGGAAATACCCAATTATATAAGACTTGTCCGTTTAAGTCAATCAATGAAAAGTTTTTATTTTCATCGGACTTTCCATACCATTCTACGGTCATAGCACCATTACTAGGATTAGGATAAGCTTTAAAATTAAAAACAGGCTCTTCCATATTTGCTAATACTCGTAAATTTGGAATAGTCCATTGACTTAAATTGTCTTTGGAAGAAAGGATTGGCTTATTCACGAATAAATGAAATTCTCCTGCTGCCAAGACAATTGGATTAGTAGCCTCTGAGATTTCTAATGAATCTTTAGCGAAATAGTCATACCATTTTCCAGATGAAGGAAAGGTGATATTGCCAGAATATCCTGAATTTCCAGTGTTGGCAACATAAAACCAAGTAGTATCTGCCAAGGAATTCGTAATTCTTTTGAAATTTGAACTTGTTTGGAGATTAGTAGAATGATTAAAAGATGGATAATTCAATTTTAACTTTCCTAATTCACTATATAAATTGTACAAAGATTTACGATCATTATTGGTATAATAATCCCATTTAATAGGCTTCTTTCCTGTTCTACCATTATTTTCGATCGTAATATCATATCCTAATTCACCAAATTGCCAAAACATTTTTGGACCGGGTACTGCATACATTAAACCCGCCCCTAATTTCATTCTATTAATTTTTTGAGCGAAACTATAAGCAGAGGCATTCATTTCTACCATTAGACGCTCTTCATCGTGGCTTTCAATATAACCAACAAGTTGAGGTTGGGAAAAACTTCTGGATTGATAATCTATATTGGTATAATTACGAGACTCTCCCTTTAAAATGGCAGTCATATCAAAATGGCCATTTGCCCATAGCATAAATCCAATTGATCCTAATTCAAGTTCTTCTGAATTATCCGCAAAATGTTCTAAAATCAAATAAGCAGATTCATCGTAGGTTCTTACCTGATTATATATTCGTTTAAGAATATTCACTCTGGATTGGTCATATTGTCCCCAGGCTCCTACATCTGAACCAGATTTTTTTTGGGTAAATCCTTTCGATAAATCGAAACGAAAACCATCTACTTTATATTCATTTAACCAATATTTAATAACATTATCCACAAACCATTGAGTAGAGGTAGATTCATGATTCATGTCAAAAAATACAGAATATGGGTGAGTAGCAGTAACATTAAAGAAAGGAGAATTGGCAGTTGGTTTGGAACCATCCCAATACATTTGCACATAAGGGTTACCCCAATCTTGTTGATTAAAAACGATATCTAAAATAATTGAAATTCCATTTTTATGGGCGGTATCGACTAATGCTTTAAAATCATTAGGCGTTCCATACGCTTTATCTAGGGCTTGCATAAAAATAGGATTATAGCCCCAGGAATCATTTCCAGAAAATTCCATCACGGGCATTAATTCTATGGCATTTATTCCTAAATTCTTAAAATAATTTATGGAATCAATTATGGTTTTATAATTTCCATTCGCACTAAAGTCCCTAACCAATAATTCATAAATATTTAAGTTTTTCTTTTCAGGTCTTTGAAATTCTTGAACTTCCCAGGAATAGGGAACTTGTCCGGTTTGAAAGGTAGAAGCAAACTGTCCTTTTGCCCTAGAGGGGAAACTTGGAATATTAGGATAGGTGGACGAAGGAATATATTGATCGTTATTTTTATCTAATATTTTATTAGCCATTGGGTCTGCTAGGGTCAATTCATCATCAATTAAATATTGGTAAATATGTTCCTGATGATCCGTAAAATCCCCTAAATCAATCCAGAATTTATCTTCATTAGGATATTTTTTCATTAAATATTCTGGGGATTTTTCATAATTATTAAAATCTCCTAATACATAGACATAGGATTTTAGAGGGGCATAAAAACATAAATAAACTCGGTTTCCGCTATAATTTACACCAGGATTAAGATTAACAGTAGGGCTTTCTTCCAATACATCCGGTTTATTTTGAAGAATAAGGGTATCCACAAGGGAATGCGAGGCATTGCTAATATTCAATATTAATTCATGCTTTTGTCCTGCCGTATTTCCTGTATTAAAATTTATGCGGACGGAATCTGTATTGGTTATAGTAGCGATGGTTGTACCATTATTGGTAATAGTACCAGAAACCGTGGCTGAGAATTTTCCTCGGATTATTAAGTCTGTATTTTTGGAATAAACGCTATATTGGGTAGAGGGATTTAACCATTTCACTAAAAGGTCACCAGAAAATAAATTCAATATAAAATCTTCAGTTTGGGCTGTTCCAGCACCATTTTTCAATAAAAGGCCAAGTTTCAAAATAGGTTTTCCTTCTGGCACATTAAAATAAGTTCTTGGGGTTAGAGTAATTGACCATTTATCATTCCCTAGGGAAGTCATGGTACCCGGATTAAACACGGAATTAAAATTAGTTTGTCCAGCGGGTTGATATTCAAAAGCGTTTCCATCTGCGCTAGTACCCGCTCCTGACCAAAGATAAACATCATTGTTCTTTCCTAGAAGCGCTTGTGCTCTACTATCTTTTGCAAGTTTTAAGTCGAAAATAATTGTTATGGCTCTATCCCCTGTGGGAAAAGTTTCCTGTGTACTTACTTGGGCTAGGTTAAAGAATGAAATCATGAGCATAAGGGAAATGCCCACTATTATTTGGTTAATTTTCATACATATTCTGAATAATATTTGAAATTAAATTAAAAAGTCTTGAAAATGAAACTTTTTTTATTTATAATTAGTTTAAATAAGAAAATATTATAGCACTTTGAATCCAATATTAAGAATTTTCAAGATTGTTAAGGAGAACAATCGAGAGGTAACTTCTATTTATTTTTATTCCATATTAAATGGATTACTTGATTTAAGTGTTCCCTTGGGAGTCCAAGCAATTGTGGGTCTATTTACAGGGGCTACCATGGTTACATCCATATATGTTTTAATAGGACTGGTAGTTTTGGGGGTATTTTTTTCAGGTTCGGTAAAGATCAATTTATATAGGATAATTGAGCGTATACAACAAAAAATATTTTATAATTCCTCTATTGAATTTGCAACTAAATTACCTAAGATAGATTTACAAAAGAATAATCCTTTGTTCATGCCAGAAAGGGTAAATCGTTTTTTTGATGTTTTAAATGTACAGAAGGGATTTTCAAAAATACTTTTAGATATTCCATTAGCAACTATCCAGATTTTATTTTCCTTATTGGTCTTATCTTTTTATAATGCGGCATTTATTGTAGTGGGTATTACCTTGATAATCATATTATACCTAATCTTTTATTTTACGTTTGACAAGGGAATGCAGGAAAATATTATTGAATCGAAATATAAATATAAACTAGTTGATTGGTTAGAGAATGTTGCCAGGGCATTACCATCTTTTAAATACGAAAAGGAGGATGAAATTTCTTTAAAGAAAATCAATTCGAATTTAGAGGGATATTTAGGGGCTAGGAATAAGCATTTTCAGACCTTGATGACGCAATACCGAGCAATGGTTGGGGCGAATGTATTTGTCACTCTTTCTTTGTTCATCGTTGGAACCTATTTATTGGTTAATCAGGAGTTGAATATTGGAGAATTTGTATCTGGGGAAATTTTAATATTAATGATTGTAAAATCGGTTGAAAAAATCATTGGTTCGATTGATTTAATATATGATGTGGGAACAGGATTGGAAAAAGTAGCTGATATTACTGAGGCGGAATTAGAACCAGAAGGAAAATTAATTTTGAGTAATGATTCAAGAAAAATGGAAATTGAGGCTAGAGATTTAAATATTCCTTTTGAAAACAATGGTTCAGAAACAAAATCTTCTATTAATTTTTTAATAAAAGAAGGTGAAAAGGTCTTGTTTTTAGGAAAAGAAAATAGTGGAAAAAGGATTTTAATGAATTTATTATCTGGAAAATACAGGCAATTTGAAGGACATTTAACTATTAATAAAAATCCATATTCGAATTATAATTTAAATGATTTCAGATCGATATCTGGTTATATTCCTAATTTCCCAGATATTTTCCCTGGTACATTATTTGAAAACATTGTTTTAGGAAGGGATGATATTTCTGAAAATGAAATTTTAAAATTGGCAGAAGAGATTGGTTTTTATAATTTTTTAGATGATTATGAAAATGATTTTCTAACTGAATTAATCAACAACAATACAAGGACTAATCGCACAAAAATTAAGAAAATTCTTTATTTAAGGGCCTTGAGTAATAATCCGAAAATTCTCATAATAGAAGATCCATGGATATATTTAGAGGAAAAAGAGATTGAAACATTATATCATTATTTAATGGCAAGAAAGGATTTAACAATCTTCTTTTTCGCTTCAGAAGATTCAAGAAATTATGATCAAATCATTCAATTAAAAGATACCATTTAATCCATGAACAAGGAATTATCATCATACAGTAAAATATACGGAAAGGAGATTGAATCAATTATTCCTAAATGGGGGTATTATATCTTTGGGGTTATCCTATTATTTCTATTTTTACCCTGGACTCAGAATATTCGCTCCTCAGGCAAGGTGACTAGTTTGGAGCAGAATAACCGTGCACAAGAGATCAACTCGCCTATTGCTGGTAAAATTATGGAATGGAAAGTTATTGAGGGAACCTATGTAAAAAAGGGTGATACGCTAGCTAAAATTTCAGAGATAAAACCAGAATATTTGGATCCTGAATTAATGGATAGAACGATGGATCAAATTCTTGCCAAAGAATCTTATGTGGAGTTTTACAAGGAAAAAATCAAAACAATAGAAACTCAGCTTAAGGCTTTAGAGGAAGGAAATAAATTGAAATTAAGGCAATTGGACAACAAATTGCGTCAGTTAGAAAACAAATTAGCTGGTCAACGTTCAGAATTAAAGTCGATGTCGACCAATTACGAATTAGCCAAAGATCAATTTAAGCGATACGAGCAATTATTCAATGAGGGTTTAATTTCTAAAACGGATTTTCAAAAAAGGGAAGGTTATTTACAGGAGACCTTGGCAAAGAAGACGGTTGTTGAGAATTATATTGAACAAACTTTGCAAGAAATTACCATTGTGGAATTAGAAAAAAACAATGTTTCTCAAGATTTCATTGGTAAATTCAATAAAACGCAAGGAGAAAAATTTGAAGCGAATTCAATTATTCAGAATTCCTTATCAGATATTGCCAAGTTAAAAAATCAATATCAAAATTATTCCCGAAGAAATGATTTTTATACGGTATTGGCTCCTCAGGACGGACAAATTGTTCAAGTGAGTAAAGCTGGTATTGGAGAGATCATCAAGGATGGGGAATCCTTGGGAAGGATTGTCCCTAGTCAGGAAAATTATGCTATTGAAATTTATGCCTCTCCTACCGATGTTGCATTATTAAAAAAGGAAGAAAGGGTAAGAATTATGTTTGATGGTTATCCGACAGTTTTATTTTCAGGTTGGCCACAGGTATCTGTAGGAACTTTTTCTGGTAAGGTTTATGCGGTAGAATCTGTGATTTCACCTAATAATAAATTCAAAATATTAGTAAAGGAGGACCCCTCTGAAAAGCCTTGGCCACCATTTTTAAAACAAGGAACGGGAGTTAGAGCAATTGTTTTATTAAATGATGTTCCAATATGGTATGAAATTTGGCGAAATATCAATGGATTTCCTCCCAACTTTTATAATCCTGAAGAAATAAAAATGAATAAGGAAATTGGAAAAGAAAAAAAATAAGTCATGAGAAATCCGATTATTCTAATTATTATTTCTTGGGTATTTTCTGTGCAATTTTCATTTGCCCAGGATAGTCTTTGGCTTAATTCAGAACAATACCTCAATATTGTTAAGACCTACCATCCTGTAGTTCGTCAGGCCGATATTTCTGTTGGTCAATCAGAAGCCGAGATTCTTCTTGCGAGGAGTAATTTCGATCCTATATTAAGAAATATTGCTTCACAAAAGACAATTGATGGTAAGGATTATTATTTAGAAAACATTACGGAAGTATCGATCCCGACTTGGTATGGAATTGAATTAATTGGAGGAAGAGATAATTTAAGGGGAACGCGAATTAACACTTCCGAGACGCAAGGATTGACGAATTATGCAGGAATATCTATTCCATTAGCAAAGGATTTAATTATAGACAAGCGCAGGGCAGCCTTAAAAAAGGCTAAAATCATGAATACTTTGGCAGAAGATCAAAGAAGGGGGATTGTCAATGATTTATTGAATGAGGCTATCGGTACTTATTGGACCTGGGTAAAATCTTTTCAAGTTTTAAAAGTCTATCAAGACTTTGAAAAATTAAATCAAATTCGATTTTTACAGGTAAAAAAAGCTTATGAATTAGGGGATATTCCGGCGATAGATACAGTTGAGGCATTAACGCAACTTCAATATATTCAAACATTGATACAACAATCCCAGATGGATTTCAACAAGGCTAGCTTAGAGGCTTCAATCTATCTTTGGGATGAAAACCAGAATCCATTAACTGTTTTAGATAATATCTTCCCTCAGGATAGCTATAAGGAATTAAATATCCCTTTAGATTTTATTATCGATTTGGAATTGTTAAAACTAAAAGCTGCGGAATTTCACCCAGATTTAATGGTTTATAATTCGAAATTAAGAGCATTGGCAATTGAAAAACAATTAAAATTTCAGGGATTATTACCCAAGATAAATTTTAATTATTTATCTACAGAAATTGTAAATAAAACCCCAGCCTTATTCTCTGAAAGGTTAGGAACCAATAATTTTTATTATGGTTTGAAGATGGAGATACCTCTCAGATTGAGTCAGGGAAGAGCAGAATACAAATTAGCCAAGCAGAAATTGGAATTTGAGAATTTAAATCGATCTCAAAAACTCAATGAAATCAATGTGAAAATTGAAAAATATTTTCAGGAGAATAAATTATATAAATCTCAAATAGGAATTCAAGAGCAAAATTATGAGAATTATATACGTTTGTTAAATGCGGAGCAGACCAAATTTTTTACTGGAGAAAGTTCATTATTTAAGATTAATGCGCGGGAAATTAAAGCTCTTGAGGTTTTAAATAAATTGATTTCCGTTAAAATCAATTATTATAAAAGTTTTTATTCTCTTCAATGGAGTGCAGGTTTACTCTATTAATTTATCAAATCATTTATTTTATTTATAATTTAAAAATTTGACAAATTCGAATTTTAGGAGTAATTTTCAATATGGGGTGGTGGGGCTTTTTTTTACCCTTAAAAAATTTTTTGCTTCCATCCTACCGAAAAACTTATTTTAAATCAAATTATGAAAAATCAAACAAAAATTACCAGTATTCTGGTATCTTGCTTAGTTATTGCTGCCTTGTTAGTTGGATTTACAAAATCGTATCATTCAAACATTAAAGGAAAGGCGCCGGTGGGTGTTATCACTTATTCTTATCGTTCGATGCCATCAAAAATTGAAGATATCATTCAATATTGTAAAGAAACAGGTGTAAGTGATTTAGAATTAATGGGTGAGCCTGCTGAAATATTTGCAGGAATGCCTGAAAACCCCGTTTATAAGGAAGGTCATTGGATTCCAAGAAATAAACAAACAGATGAACAAAAGGCTGCTTTAGCCCGCTATGCAGATGATGTTCGTGCTTGGAGAGAAAATGCTCCTATGGAAAAATTCAAAGAATTAAGAAAATTATTGGATAAAAATGGCATCCGCGTATACGCATTTAAACCAAATGCCTTGAATGAAAATAATTCAGATGCCGAAATTGAATATGCAATGGAAGCTGCAAAAATATTGGGTGCTGGATCTGTAACTGTCGAATTACCAAGAAATGGTGAACATTCCCTACGTCTTGGTAAATTAGGCGAAAAACATAAAATGTATATCGGCTACCATGCCCATTTACAAGCTACAGATACCGCTTGGGATGAAGCTTTGGCTCAGTCACCTTATAATTCAATGAATTTGGATTGCGGACACTATATTGCTGCTGGCGGAAATAATACCGTTGAATCCTTATTAGCCTTAATTAAATCAAAGAACGCAAGAATTACTTCTATGCACCTAAAAGATCGTAAAAATAAAGAAAATGGACAGGCAAATATGCCTTGGGGAGAAGGAAATACCCCTATTTTAGAGGTTGTTAAATTAGTGAGAGACAATAAATACTTTA